>NZ_VPBA01000045.1:0-19621 GCF_013418945.1 Acinetobacter sp. YH12112
TTTTCAGCACTCAAAACCATGCTCAAGTATAAATGCGAGAACGCAGGGGTCATGTTTGAGGAAGTCAACGAGAGATTCACAACCCAAACCTGTTCGAGCTGCGGTGCAATCACCGCAAGCAGTCCGAAAGGTAGAGCAGATTTGCGAATAAGAGTATGGAAATGTGAATGCGGAAGTGTAAATCAACGCGATTTAAACTCCGCCAAGAACATACTTGCGCTTGGGCATAAGCGTCTAGCAGTAGGAATCACCCTCCTTTCAGGTGGGTGAGGATGTCAAACCAAATGGAGAATTAAATCTGGGCAGAAACAATCTGGATGGGTGAGTTGAATTCATATACATCGCAGTTGGGACCAGAGCCAATCCGGTCAATCACGGCAAAATCGCTGGGTGCCTCCAGCGTCAGCAGGGGATGATGCCAGGTCCCGGCGCGGTAATTCACGCCTTGGGAACCATCGCTAATAAACGCTTGAAGCTGGCTGAGTTCTGGCTCATCTGTATTTAAACCCGGTGCCACCACCACCAGAAAGGCTTGCCCCTGCATCGGAATAAAAGCCTGCGACCCTTGAGGATGGCGCTCCAGCATTGCTACCTGAAACGGTATTTGGGTACTCTGGATATTGCGGAAAATACTGATGCCTGCTTGTCCTTCACCAAAAATTTCCGTCATGGCCAGCGCATGATAACGCTCGGTTTGGGCATGGTTAATATGAAAATAGTCATGTCCCTGACAGCTAATCACTTCACCAAAAGGGGCAAAATTGTCCAGGGTCAATGCTTGAATCTGAATGGTATTTTTCATGTTGTTTGAGAGTTCCTGGGCGGGTATTTTTATGGTCATCATCAACTGGTAGAGATGGAGGTCGCTGTCAGCCTGTGGAGTGGGCCAACAGCGACGCTGGTGCGTTAGTCCACCAGTGTGCCCCAGAGGCGAATCCGGCTGATGCCGCCGTCGGGAATCATATTGACCCGGATATGCGAGATTTTATCGTGCTTTAAAATCTGCTCGATAAAGGAATGCACATGGTCCATCTGCATGGGCTGCGCCTCCAGTAAAAATGGCCAGAACATGCTTTGTGGAATCAGTTGCGGATCGGTGGCATCTTCAATATAGACGGCCTGAATCGACACTTCTGCCGGGTAGTTGCCCTTGAAATGGGCGGTGTCGATATCAATTTTTTCAATCTGGCCGGCCTGTCCCAAAGCCAGAATACACCAGTCAAAGCCGGGCGTGCGGCGGCGTTTGGTTTCCCAGCCATCGCCCATATTGATGCTACGACCCGGATTAATCAGATTGCGTGGATGGCCAAAGTGGGCATCGCTATAGGTAATTACCCGGCCGCCGTTTTCAAGCGCCAGTAAATCCAGTGTACCCTGATGATCTGTGGTCTGAATTTTCACCTCGCCATATACGCGAAAACGTGCCACACCGCCATCGGGGAAAATATTCAGACGCACATGGGTATAGACCGCATCAGAGCTGACTTCAAACAGATGATGCTGGCTGGGTCCCAAAATACTGTTGGCTAAAAGCGGCTGCCATTCGGCCTGCTCCAGATTACCTTGCGGCGCATAGCAGGCTTCGACACTGGCTGAAGCGGGATAGTTACCGCTAAAAAAGGTGGTATCAATATCCAGCGCCTGAATTTTGCCAGCCACACCTAACTGGACAATGGCCCAGTCATAACCGGCATGGCGCTTGCGGCGGGTTTCCCAGCCGTCCATCCATTTGCCATGATCATCAAATTTATCTTCCACAAATACTGGTGCTGCAAATTGCAGCATACGCTGCGCATCGGCAAAAAAATCATCTGAACATTCAAGAACTTTTGCACCAATACGGGTATCTGCCAGGTTGGTTAGTGTTTGAAGCTGGGGCGGTAGGTCAAATGTTGGTGCAATTAAAGTGGCCATAATTCTCTTCCATTTATTGTTCATTCACAGCAGGCACGGCCGTGCATCGAAATCAGGCAGTGGCGCCAGATTTGGCTTGTACAGCAGGCCTATTACTACGGGTAGAAGCACAGCCTGTGCCAACTTCTGGCCATGCGACCCAGGCTAAGCATGAAATGGCACGTTTTTCGCTTCAGCTGTTCAGTTTTGACAGGCAAGCCTTGGGAGGAAAAATGAAAATTACAATTATTGGTGCAGGTATTGGCGGATTAACCACAGGGATTGCACTAAAAAAGTTTGGCCATGAAGTGCGTATTTATGAACAGGCCGAGCAGATTCTTCCGGTGGGCGCGGCCATTTCCCTGTGGTCCAATGGGGTGAAGTGCCTGAATTACCTCGGACTGACCGAGCAGGTGGCCGAGCTGGGCGGGCAGATGGATCATCTGGCCTATGTCGATGGCCTGAGCGGTGATGTGATGACCCAGTTCAGCCTGACGCCGTTAATTGAAGAAGTCGGGCAGCGTCCGTATCCGGTGTCGCGCGCGGAACTGCAAAATATGCTGATGGATGCATTTGGTCGTGAGCACATCTATTTAGGCAAGAAAATGGTGGCACTCCAGGAAGATGGTTCACAGGTGACGGTCAGCTTTGCTGATGGCACACAGCTACAAACCGAACTGCTGGTCGGGGCCGATGGTACCCACTCTTTAACCCGCGCCTATGTACTGGATGAAACCGTCGCGCGCCGTTATGCCGGTTATGTCAACTGGAATGGTCTGGTGGAGGTGTCCGAACAGCTGGCCCCGGCCGACCAGTGGACTACCTTTGTCGGAGAAGGCAAGCGCGCTTCCCTGATGCCGGTGGCCGATCAGCGTTTTTATTTTTTCTTTGATGTGCCGCTAGCGGCCGGACTGGAGAATGACCGCAGCCAGTATAAAACACTGTTAAAACAGTATTTTCAGGGCTGGTGTCCGCAGGTGCAGCAGCTGATAGACTCGATTGATGAACAGCGCACCAATCGCGTGGAAATTCATGATATTGAGCCTTTCGCCAATTTTTATAAAGGCCGGGTGGTGCTAGTGGGAGATGCCGCACATAGCACCACGCCAGATATTGGGCAGGGTGGTTGTCAGGCCATGGAAGATGCTATTTATCTGGCGCGTGCCTTACAAATTAATACCCTGGGTATGCAGGATGCCTTAAGCCGCTACCAGAATAAACGTAATGAGCGCGCCAATGAGCTGGTGCTGCGCGCGCGTAAACGCTGTGATGTTACGCATATGAAAGACCAGCAGGTGACGGAAGCCTGGTATGCCGAACTGCGCCAAGAGCAGGGGCCACATATCATGAAAGGCATTATCAGCAATATAGTCGGTAATCCGCTGGATTAAATTTTCTGTGCTAGGTGTCTTTAATCAACACAGGTCAATCGGCTGGTGTTGATGCTGTCTGCTCTGGTGCTGGATCCAGAATGAGTTGCATTAGTACCAGATCACGCCATTGACCAAATTTTTTTCCAACTTGGGGCATATAGCCGCAATGCTGAAAACCTAATTGCTGATGCAAGGCCATTGAACCGCTATTGTCATGGTCAATAGCGGCCACCATCACATGAACCTGATGCGCCTGCGCATGTTGAATTAAGGCTTGCATCAACTGTTTGCCCAAACCCTGCCGGCTGAATTGACGGTCAATAAACACCGAATGTTCGACTGTATGTTTAAAACCGCTGATGCTGCGGAAGGTAGAATAATCGGCATAGCCGGCAATTTGTCCGGTGTCCAGATGTTCGGCTACCAGCAGCGGAAAATTCTGTTTTTGTAATTGCTGGAACCAGTGCTGGAAATGTGCCAGATCAAAGGGCTGTTCATTCCAGGTGTTTACATGCTGTAGCACTTCCGGGTTATAAATCGCCTGAATGGCAGCAAGATCGTGTTCGGTGGCAGGACGAAGATGAAAGCGCATAAGCAGCACATCAGGATAGGAATGAGCGCATTATCATGCCGCTGCGGGCATAAAAAAAGCAAGACCGGAGTCCTGCTTTTTTAGGTTATGTATACGACTTAGAAATGGTATTTCACCAGTGCGCTGACATCATTCTGGTCTGCGCCTTTTACGCCAAATTTGTTGTTCCATACTGAGTGTTCAATACCCACGTATAAACGTGTTTCTGGAGAAATGTGTTTACCCACATTCCATTTGTACTGAGAAGTCCAGTTTAATTCGCTGGCATGCTGAGTACCTTCAGCAGTTGACCAGTCTAGGAAGGCATCAACCAGGAAGTCTTCATTGCCCAGTTTAAATGGTACAGCATAGGTGATGGTCATTTGATAATCATCATCTGTCGTATCATTATCAGCACGATAGAAGTTGATGTTCGCATATTGGGTATATGGAATATCTAAAGCAAAGCCAACGCCATATAAGAAGTTGTTGAACTCAGGGTTGCCACCGTGCCCTGCGTTGTGCTCCCAAGTTGTTGCGACTAACACATCTTTCACTGGACCAAATGCCAGATTTTGACCAGTCACTTCGCCTAGGCTTAAACGTGGTGCCAATTCAAAGTAAGTTGAATCGTCATTGTTGCCATCCCATTGCTGGTCAACAAAGAAGAATACATCTGCATATTTCAGTTTAGCTGCGTATTCAGCAGTTAAGGTGGTACGGTCTTCAGTGCCTCCTAACTCGTAGTTTTCACCATAAAGACCAGTCAAGCTAAAGTCTTGCCATACAATAGGACTCGCCTGAGTGAAGGCAGCAGCGGTTGAGAATGCACAAAGTGCAGCAAGTTGCGTAAGTTTCATAACGGTGTCTTCGTCTTCCCCAAAAAGCGTGTCAAGGATACAGGTTATTAAGCAAAAATAAAGCCAAATTTAACTTTTTATTGGCAATTTTCCGACCAAATTTAGCTGCCGCGATAGGTCGAATAGGCAAAAGGACTGATCAATAACGGGATGTGATAATGCTGTGTCGCCTCCTTAATCTGGAAGTAAATCACCACTTTAGGAAAGAAGCTGTCCAGGCCTTTTCGTTCAAAATAGGCCGCAGTATAAAACTCCAGACTATATGAGCCTTCCGGACAGTCGGCCAAAGCAAAATCGGCGGCCGTGACCCGGCCATCGGTATTGGTTTCGGCTTCGGCCAGTAACTGTTGTTGCTGATTAAATAGCCGGATTTTCACGCCGGTAGCCGGTTGACCCAAATGGGTATCTAAAATATGGGTGCTGATCATGACTGAAGCTCCTGGTTTAAACGCAGTAAGGCAATGTCTGAGAGTTGCTGCTGCACAATGCGCTGTTCAGTGTCGGCATCATTCAGCAGACGATACTGTAAGGCTTGCAGAATATCTTCACTGCTCAAGCCAAAGGCTTTAATCAGGAAAATAAACCCGAATTTTTTTTCATAGGCCAGATTACCCTGTAAAAGTGCCTGCTGGGTGTCGCTATTGAGCTGGACGGCAGCCTGTTCCCGGGCTGAAAATACCTGCTCCTGTGCCGTAAGCTCTTGTTGTGCCTGTTTTTCACCAATTCGAGGATGGTTTGCGAGTGCGGCCTGAATCTCAGGCCAGCTCCAGTGGCTGGCCAGCTGCCGTGAAAACTCTAAAAGTTGCTCGATACTCTCAAAAGGACGCTGTTGGGCAATGACAGTTGCCCATGCCGGAATATGTACACATTGCTGCAAGAATTGGTGAATCTCAGCTTCAGGGGCCTGATTAAATTGATCCAGTTGCACAGTAAGGGTCTCATCATTACATTTAATTTTGTTGCTAAAAGTGCAATATCAGTGCCAAATTTCGGTGAAAATCCAATTTTTCACTGAGATGGTTAAAGCTGCACAAGTCCAGTGCGAGTTTTTTTATTTGACGGGTTCTGGTGCATGATGGCGATACCAATGCGTAGCAATATCACCGCGGCGGCAAATCCAGACCTGTGGATGCAATTGAATGTAGTCTAAAAAGCGTTGCAGGGCTTTAAAGCGTCCCGGGCGCCCCAAAAGACGGCAGTGAATACCAATCGAGAGCATTTTAGGTGCAGTTTCTCCTTCGGCATAGAGTACATCAAAAGCATCTTTCAGGTATTGATAAAACTGCTCGCCACTATTAAAGCCGGCTGCAGCGGCAAACTTCATGTCATTGCTGTCGAGGGTGTAGGGAATAATTAAATGCGGCCGTGACTGGCCCTGGGCATTGGTCAGCGTCTGCCAGAACGGTAAATCATCGCCATAATAATCACAGTCATACTGAATTTGTGGAAATTCGGCCAGTAACTGGCGGGTATTGGGACTGTCGCGGCCGGTATACCAGCCAATGGGTGCATGACCAAACAGGGTTTCCAAGACACTGATCGCCTGATCCATATGCTGGCGTTCAGTGGCCATGTCCATGCTCTGATAATGTAGCCAGCGTTGCCCATGCGACACCACATCATAGTCGGCCTGCTGAATGGCCTCGACCACATATGGATTCCGCGCCAGCGCCATACCGACCCCAAAAATGGTCATCGGTAACTGACGTCGCTGAAATTCCTGATGAATACGCCAGAAACCGGCCCGCGAGCCATATTCGTACATCGAATCCATCGACATATGTCTGGCCGGAAAGCTGGCCGCACCGACAATTTCAGATAAAAACTGCTCAGAACCGGCATCACCATGTTCAATATGATTTTCGCCGCCTTCCTCATAATTCAGCACAAATTGCACTGCAATACGTGCCTGATTCGGCCACTGCGGATGCGGCGGTTGGCCATGATAGCCAATTAAATCACGTGAATAAGGGGCAGAGCGGATTGAGTCAATCAGTGCCTGACCACGCAAGTAAGCAGTTGTCACAACAGGTTATCCTTTTGCTAATTTTTATCAAATATTGCTTGCATATTTTTGAGTTAGGCCCGATATTCAAAGTATAAGGACACGGTTCTGCAGACTCAAAAGTGTTCATCGTTCAATGTGGAGGGTAGCGTCCAAATTAGGTTGAAGATGTTCAATATGCTGGAAAACAGCAAGCGACAAACGTGCCAAGATAAAATAGTTTTGCACAAAAAAGATTCAGAAAACGAAAGAAAGAGAGGATGAGATTATGAATATTGAAATCCGTACAGATAAGAACATCCAAGGTAGCGAACGATTAATTAGTTACGTACGTGCAGAGCTAAGTGATGAATTTAAACGCCATAGTGAGCGTATTACCCATTTTTCCGTACATTTAAGTGATGAAAACGGGGACAAAGGCGGAGATGATGACATCAAATGTATGATTGAAGCACGCCCGGCCGGCTTGAAGCCTGTGGTGGTCAATCATCGTGGTCATAATGTCGATACCGCAATTCATGGCGCCATTGACCGTTTAAAACGTAGTCTGGAGCATGTCTTTGAGAAAAAAGAACATCCGCGTGGTGGACAGCCGGGTCGAGTTGACCTAGATACCGATGTCGACGAATAAGACAGGTATTGGCTGAAAAGCAGAAAAGCCCCAGTATCGGGGCTTTTTTTATAGCAAATTCATGCGACAAGATTACATTTCGCTTAAACAATTTTCACTGAATTGGGCATAATAGAACGAAATTGATTTGATTGAAGAGAGCTCTCTGCATGTTAACGGCACAACAACAACGCTTGGTGCAAGCCATAGAAGAACTAGATCAGGCCCAAGTGCAACAACTTTTGGCCGCGGGGCTTGATCCGAATTTTATTGATCCTGAAAAAGGCCCGGTAATTTCAGTCTGGTCTGATGGCCTGTTTCAGTGGTGGGAAGCCATTTGCGAGGCCTATGAGGCGGGCCAGCCGCACAATGAAGCACAAAAACAGCAGGATTTGGCCGTCCATATGGAAATTCTGGACGCGTTAATTCAGGCCAAGGTCAATTTGCATTTGTGGGATGCGGAAGAAGTCTATGGCCCGTTATGGGACGCCGCCAGTGCCGCCTGTGCACCTGCGGTAAAGCGCCTGCTTGAAGAAAAAGTCGATCCAAACCGTAAAGATGAAGATGGCCTGACCATTTTGTCATCCATCAGTGATTTATTCTTTGATTGCGACTTTGATGAAATTAACTGGGCTGAAGCCTTGCCTGAAGAACAGCAAACCTTAGAACTGCTCCGTGCCCATGGCGCGAAAATGACCAAAGAATTGGCTTAAAATTGAGATAAACACTATGTCAGCATTGAAATTATTGGGTGTGATGGTGGCGACTGCAGTCAGCAGTCAGGTCTTTGCCGCCGAGTTTGCATTTGACCGTCCGGGTGTGGGCATGAGCACCGGAATTACGCCGGTCGGTCAGTTGGCTTGGGAGCAGGCGCTGGCCAATGCGCACTATCAGAAAACCAAAGATGACAATGGTCTGATGCAGGAAATCACTCAGCTGCACGCCGATACCTTGTTGCGTACCGGTCTGGCGGATAATCTAGAATTACAGCTGGGCTGGCAGGGTCCGGGCTGGAGCCGGGTAAAAAGTGCTGGCCAGTCGGTTGAAGAAGATGGTCTGGGGGATGTCAGCATTGGTCTGAAACATGCCATTGATTTAGATGATGAAAAACTGTCGATGGCGGTGCTGGCCGAAGCGCAGATTGCCACCGGGAATGATGGTTTTAGTGCCGAAGAGGATATTTACAGCCTTAGCTCGGCAGTGGCCTACGCCTATAATGATTTACTGACCACCTCAATTAGCATGCGTTATGAGTGGCAGGACAGCAATTGGGCCTTGCAGGCAGTGCCGGGGATTCAATATCAGCTCAGTGATAAATGGGCCGGGTTCTCTGAGTTTATTTACCGCAAAGCAGAAAGCCAGAAGGTAGAATATGCCTTGGGTTCAGGTCTGATTTATGCCTTAAATGCACGTACCCAGCTGGATGCCAGTGTCGGTGTTGATTTAAATGGCGCTGATAAAAGCTATCATGCCGGTTTAGGTGTGGCCTTCCTGTTCTAAGTCCGCTCTGGTTAGGGCGCTGTAGAAAGCGGGGAGTGCACAGCCTCTCTCGCTGACTGCCGAAGAACTGAAACTTATTCTGCTGACGGTCTGGTTACAGGCCGTTTTTTATAGCTGGATCAGCAGCAGAATTGCTACAGATCTTGACACAGGCACTGGTAGATCACGCTATCATGATGGTGATGATCAAAACAGATGCGCGTACCTGTTTGCCGATTTAAGCTCGGCTTGTAAGTTCTGGCGCTGTATATCTTTTCTTACCAGGTGGCACTGCCCAGCGATTGTGAATATTAAAAACAACAACAGGAGGATGAGTCATGATGGAACTGTATATTGCTAACAAGAATTATTCCAGCTGGTCCATGCGGCCGTGGCTGGTCCTTACTGCTTTTGAACTGCCGTTTCGTGAAGTGCTGTTACCCTTTCCCAAAGAACGCGGCACGGGCCATTTTAAACAGGACGTACTGGCAATTAACCCGAATGGCAAGGTACCGGTCTTGGTACATGACGGCCTAATGGTCTGGGATTCACTGGCAATTTGTGAATATCTGGCCGAACAGTTTCCGGAGCGCCAGCTGTGGCCAGCCGGTCGGGCACAGCGGGCTCGGGCGCGCGCTTTGGCTGCTGAAATGCATAGCGGTTTTCAGGCACTGCGTAACCATTGCGGCATGAATATTCGCGCTGATCTGGCAGAAATCGGACAAACGTTATGGGCCGAGCAGCCTGATTTACGTGACGATGTAGCCCGTGTCTGTCAGATCTGGTCTGAGCGTCCGGACCCGGGCGGCTTTCTTTGTGGTGATTTCTCGATTGCTGATGCCTTTTATGCACCGGTGGTGTGGCGTTTTAAAAGCTATGCGCTGCCCGTGAATGAAGACAGCCAGTATTATATGCAGACCATGCTGCAACATCCGGCAATGCAGGCCTGGGTACAGGCGGCGAAACAGGAACAAGACTGGGTCAATTATCTGGAGCCTTATCAGTCCGAACCATCTTCTAGCTAAGTCTTAAGAGGCCGCCGGTTCCAGCGGCTGATACAGCACCACCTGATTACGGCCATAGGCTTTGGCCTGATCGGCCTGACTGAGCAGCTTTTCATAAGGGGTATTGTGGTGCGATAAGGCTATCCCGAAGCTGGCGGTAAAGTGAATCGGCTGGTTATGTTCATCATACAGTTCAATCTGGGTGATGGCCTGCCGGCAGCGCTCGGCCACCTGTTTGGCCTGGTGCGCAGTGGCCTGTTTCAGTACCAGAATAAATTCTTCGCCACCAAAACGGCCCAGCACATCCTGTTCGCGGATATGGCCAGCCAGCACATGACAGACCTGGACCAAGGCTTCATCGCCTTTGTGATGGCCATGCTCATCATTAATCTGTTTAAAATGATCCAGATCGACCAGAATCACTGCATAACTGGATGCCTGTTTGCGGTTCAGTTGTTCCAGACACTGGTTGATACTGCGCCGGTTAAAGGTGTTGGTCAGTGGATCGACCTGACTTAAATGTGCAATCAGCGCCTCCCGATAGCGCCACTGACTCAGCAGAATTGGCACAATAAAAAACAGCATCGACAGCACCCAGAAGCCGTTTTTATAAGGAAAGTCGGTTAATAAAAATAAAGGTGCATAGGTTAACTGGCCGAAAAAGCTTAAATAACCGCAGCTGACCAGATAGAGCGTGGCCGGAATTAAGGCCGAATAGACAATTCTGCGTTCAAACAGCACCAGACCAACCGTAAGCAGGCTAACATAAGTCACCATGGTGGCCGGACTCAGTACCCCGACCAGATAGCCATCGCGGCACAAACTGACCACAAAGGTGGCCACCGCATATATAGCGCCGGGTCCAGTCCTGTTTGCGAAAGTAGTGGCAGATGCCAATCATGCCAATAAACACGAACAGTCCGAATAAATTAATGACCAGCTGCTGTTTTAATAAGGCCAGATTGACCCAGCGCCACAGTTCCGGGGTGAGCAATACCACACTTTTCCAGATGGCCCAGATCACGTGCATCAGGCTGCCCAGAAACAGCATCAGAATACATTTGTTTAAGGTGCACCAGTTCATCACCACTTCTTTTTCGAGTAAATAACGGGTGACTTTGTATTTAAATGTGGGCACAGCACTGTGCGCAATGCGACTTTTCATGCGTGAATCACGCCCCCCAAAAATGAGCGTCTAAAGTCTCATTTTTATACAATTATTTTAATAAAACCTAACATATCATGATTTTAGAGAATTGGTGATGGCTATTTTTTTGTACTTTTCGGAAAAAATATCGTTGCATGGGTGCAACAGTGTGTGTTGTTTAAATCACTTATTTCTATTTTAAACTGCAGTAAAATGGCGCTATTGAAAAAATCACAGTTTAGGATTCTCTCCCATGAAAATTTTGCATATCGACTCGAGTATTTTAGGCGACGCTTCTGTATCACGTCAGTTGTCTAAAGCTATTGTGAACCAGCTACAGGCGAAAAATACAGCGGCCCAAGTTGACTATCTGGATCTGGCTGAACAGACCATTCCGCATTTAACCGCTGAAATTTTAATGGGACAAAATGCCGAGCAAAGCGCTTTAGGCGAACAGATTCTGCAACAATATCTAGATGCTGATGTCGTGGTGGTGGGCGCAGCCATGTATAACTTCGGTCTGCCATCGACTTTAAAAGCCTGGATTGACCGGATTAGCGTGGCAGGTCGTACCTTTAAATACACCGAAAATGGCCCGGTCGGTCTGGCAGGTGACAAGAAAGTGTATATCGCCAGCAGCCGCGGTGGTGTCTATGGCGAACAAAGCCCGGTTGATTTCCAGGAAGCATTCCTGAAAACCGTGTTTAACTTTACCGGTGTCAGTGATATTGAAGTAGTACGTGCTGAAGGGGTTAGCATGAGCGATATTAAAGATCAGGCGATTACTACGGCATTAGACCAGATTGCCAAAATCTAAGCTTTACGGCGCTGCATTAATCACAAAAAAGGTCAGTTTCTACTGACCTTTTTTTATGGCGTTTTAATCTTGGTCCTGCTGATGGGCAAATTCGGCTAAATCGGCCAGCGCCATTTTGGCTTCATCAAACCACGGTGAGAACATAATAAAGTTATGCCACATACCGGTATACAGTTTAAAACTGACCTTCACGCCCGCCTGTTCGGCCTTGTCACGAAAACGCTGCGCATCATCCAGCAGCAGTTCTTTAGAACCCACCTGCACCAAGGTTGGTGGTAAATCGGTTAAATCATCAAATAGCGGCGAAACACGCGGATCACCACGATCGACCGACGGTGGCACATAGTATTGAATCCCGGTTTCCAGAGTTTCAATCGACAATAAGGCATCGTGTTTGCGGTTATAACGAATTGATTCACTGGTCAGGGTTAAATCCAAAAATGGTGAGAGCAACATGAGGCCGCTGACTTGCGGTAACTGTTCATCACGGATTTTTAAGGCCAGTGCCAGCGCCAGATTGGCGCCGCAGGAATCTCCTGCCAGCAAAATATCTTTGGCCTGTACGCCCTGATCCAGCAGGGTCTGATAGACATCAAAAATTGCTTCTAAGGCTTCCGGGAATGGATTTTCAGGCGCCAGCGGATAATCGATATGAATCACCTGCATCTGGGTGCGGGCGGCCAGTTCAGTCAGAAATGGGCGATGGGTATTTAAAGACCCTAAATAAAAGGCACCACCGTGAATATAGAAAATCAGTTGGGTGGCTTCATCTTGCGGCTTGATTTCTTCGGCTTTCAGGCCAGCCAGACGTAAAGCGCGGACTTCAACAGTTTTATTGGTCGGAAACAGCCGGCACATCTGTTCGAGGGCGAAACGCAGCGGATTATGCGGTAAATTATATTGGCTTGGCAGGCGGATGGTGGTTTTTAAAAAGCCTTCTGTGAAAATTTGTTTCAATAACGGGTTGATCTTCATTGTTCTTCCATCTTGTTCTTGATTTTGGCCTGTGCTTGCGTATTTACCAACACAATTTACAAGGTTACACTAAATGGTCACATTCAAAAATTGCAAATTTGTAGTGACTTTTTAATACTAAGGCTGTCTAACACTAGACTAGGGAATCAAAAAAAATGAAAAAAATTGCACTGGCATTAGGATTAATGGGTTTAACAGCTTTGGCGAATGCTGCTGATCCGCTAAATGGTACTGTCTGGAAAACAATTGATGACAAAACCAAGCAAGCAAAAGCAACCGTCAAATTTACCGAGCAGAAAAATGGCACGTTAACTGCAACAATTCAGTCCATTTTAACGCCGGGTGAAGAAAATGCCTGTACAAAATGTGAAGGACCTTACAAAAACAAATCCTTGAAAGGTTTAACCATTGTACGTGGTTTAAAGAATTCGGGTGGTACCAACTATGACAGCGGTTCAATTCTGGATCCGCAATCAGGTAAAACCTACAAGTTAAAAGGTCAACTGGCTGATGGCGGGCAGAAATTACAATTGCGTGGCTATATTGGCGTAGCAGCGCTGGGTCGTAACCAGACCTGGGTTCGTGTGAAATAAGCCAGCCAATAGAAACGGATTAAACCAGAAAGCCTGATGCAGATGCATCAGGCTTTTTGATTTTAAGCGGATAAATCAAAAGCGGATAAAAGAACTTATCCGTTTAAGGCGCGATAGGCGGTTTCATCAAAACCAACAATAAAGCCGTCTGCGGTGGCCAGCACAGGACGTTTGATCAGGCTGTTGTGAGTGCGTAAGGCTTCAATTAAATCTGCTTCGCTGGACAGGGCTTGTGCCTGTTCCGCTTCCGACAGTTTGCGCCAGGTGGTGCCTTTTTTATTCAGAATTTTGTCCTGACCTTCAGCATCCAGCCAGTGTTTTAGCGTTTCTGCATCAATCCCCTGTTTTTTATAATCATGAAATTCATAAGCCAGGCCCAGTTCATTGAGCAGATCAAAGGCTTTTTTCATGGAGTTGCAGTTTTTAATACCATAAATTTTAAGCATAAAGCGGATTCCAGCAAGAAACACAATGCTCAAGAGATTAACCAAAAAATTGGTTTTGCACTATAGCGGGTATAAATATTGAGTTCATGGTTCTGAAATTAAACCGTCATTAAAATGCAACGCTACCGCGCCATAATAGTGGCAGAAAAACAAGACAACACTTGAGAAGAATTATTCGTACTAAGAAAAAAACGAAAAGCAAAGAGCCAATATAAAAAATAAAAGCCCAGATGTAGAAAACCCGCATTTAATCATCCTGATTATGCGGGTCTCACTACAACGTCCGATGTCACATCCTTGAAACAAAGACCATCATGGCTTTGTTTATTTGCATCCTACGGCTTCCTGTCCCTTTGTTGTCATCCTGACACTGTCCCTTTGCCGTGCTGCAATAATGCGCCGATTTAAAAAGCAGATAAAGGTCTGAATGACGACAAAATATGTCGGAAATAAACCTCTATTGAGTGAACAATTGTTCACTAAATAGGAAGGTTTTTAGTTGAGTTTATAATCAATAATCACCGGGGCGTGGTCGCTATACCATTCCTCTTTGTAGACCCAGGCATTGACGGTACGTGCTTTCCAGTCCGGTGAGCAGGCATGATAGTCAATCCGCCAGCCAACGTTCTTGGCACGCGCTTGGCCACGGTTCGACCACCAGGAATACAGTTCGGCTTCTTTGCGCACTTCACGGAAGGTGTCGACATAGCCCAGATCATCATAGATATGATCGAGCCAGGCACGTTCATGCGGTAAACAGCCGGAAGATTTCTGGTTGCCTGACCAGTTTTTAATATCAATACGTTTATGCACGATATTGTAGTCGCCGCAGACAATGATCGATTTATTTTCATCGCGCCATTGTTTCAGGATTTTTGTATATTCTTCGAGGAAGTGGTCTTTACGGGCTTGTGCTTCTTCACCCGATGAACCCGATGGCAGGTACAGCGAGCAGATATGTACCGGATAACCCAGACCTAAATCAAATTCTGCCGTGACAAAACGGCCTTGGGAGTCGGCCAGTTCAAAGCCTAAACCATCCTGAATAGACACAAACGGCAGGCGGCTGTAAATGGCGGTGCCAGCATAGCCCGGACGTTCAGCTGCGAACAGATGGGTATGCCAGCCTTCCGGTTTGAATTTATCAGTCCACTGCGCATGGGTCAGACGGCTTTCCTGAATGCAGATGACATCAGCCTCTGATTTTTCCATCCACTCCAGCAGGCCTTTACTGACCGAAGAACGCAGGCCATTGACGTTAATTGAAACCACACGAAGAATTTTTTGATCACTCGGATAGCTACTCTTTGGTATCATGCGCAGGTCTTACCTCAATTTATGAATTTTGGAGCACCTCATGTCAACGCAAGCGACATTTAACCCTCAAGCTTTTATCGAACTCGCATTATCACGTGGTGTGCTTAAATTTGGTGAGTTTACTTTAAAATCGGGTCGCGTGAGTCCTTATTTTTTTAATGCCGGTTTATTAAATGATGGCGAAGCCTTGTCATTACTGGCGTCAGGCTATGCAGCCAAGTTAACAGAATGTGAAAATGTTGATGTGATTTTTGGCCCAGCCTATAAAGGCATTCCATTTGTGGCGGCAACGGCGGTGGCTTTATCGCAAAATCATAGCGTGAGTGTGCCTTGGGGCTTTAACCGTAAAGAAGCCAAAGATCATGGTGAAGGTGGCGTATTGGTCGGTGCATCGGTTGAAGGTAAAAAAGTCTGGATTATTGATGATGTGATTACCGCAGGTACAGCAATTCGTGAAGTGGTGACCATTTTAAAAAATGCGGGTGCCACAATTGCCGGTGTACTGGTCGCGCTAGATCGTCAGGAAAAAGGGCAGGGTGATTTGTCTGCGATTCAGGAAGTTCAAAAAGAGCTAGAAATTCCGGTACATGCCTTAATTACCATGAAAGATTTAATGAATTATCTGGATGCCAAAGGTGAAAAAGAGGCTTTGGCGAAGATGGAAGCATATCGTGTGAAGTATGGGATCTAAGTGCTTGTCAGTTTTATTGAATGATCGTTGGAATGTTGATCTAACTCAGCGTGGAATGTGATCAATCTATAAAAAGCTCAACTCAGCTGAGTTGAGCTTTTTTTATATAATAACTATATGATTTATATAAAATAAAAATATGATTTCGTATAAGGCGTATTATGCTAATTTGAGATAGACTTAAACTTCTTAATACGACGGAACCGTTTAAAACCTATTTGCTTTTGGATTTAGATAGAGCTTATGAATCAGAATGATATGAATAGCCACCAAAATTCTAGACACACATAATCATCTTTTGATGGGCCTTTTCATAATCTAATGGAGAACGCTGACCATTGGAACCATGTCTGCGTTTTGAATTGTAGAACATCTCAATATATTCAAAGATATCCGACCTTGCTTCAGTCCTGGTCGCATAGATTTTCTTTTTAATTCGTTCCCGCTTTAATAGCTGGAAGAAGCTTTCTGCAACAGCATTGTCATGGCATGAGCAGTGTACTGCGCAAGTCGACGACTCATACTACTTTCAAGATTATGATGTTTGAGAAATGTCTGCCATTCATGACTGGTGTATTGGCTGCCTTGGTCAGAATGGATTAGGACTTTGTTCTTTGGGTTTCTTCGCCACAAAGCCATCAATAACGCATCTAAAACCAGATCTGCCGTGATTCTGGATTTCATAGACCAGCCAACAACAAGACGTGAAAACAGGTCAATCACAACTGCGAGATATAGCCACCCTTCATGAGTGCGGATATAAGGGTGAGTAGACCAAGGGAATCTCACCCTTAGCCCCTCGCAGAACCGGACGTGAACCTCTCAGCTCATCCGGCTCCCATTATCCAACCGATGGTAAACATCCCATTTTCCAGTGCACAAAGGCATTTGGAAAATCACGCGCAAGTCGCCCTATCAACGGCAAACTTAAATATTTTCGGATATTAACAGAACGCTATAGAAATAGACGGAAACGATTTGGTCTAAGAATGAATTTAATTGTTGGAATGGTGAATTGGATGCTCTTGAATTAACTTTCGCAAGAGATCTATTGGTGAAGTTTATTTATTCATTTTGAAAAAAAGCGAGAATTTATATCCTCGCTTTTTGAATTTGCATAAGATGTATTATTTTAATTGTAAAAATTTTTAATCAATTTCATACTCTGATGGATCTATCTTATACTTTTTAAAAAGTGCCGAACGTACAGAATCATTTATAGTCTCATCATTTTTAATAATCAAATATATATCTTTCTGGATTAAAGCTACACTTTTAGCCATGTTTAATAAGTCTTTAGATCTTATGGCTGAAAGCTCACTAGGTTGCTTTAAAATTTCAGGATCTTGTTCTTCAAAATTAAAATCAACCCCCTGTAAATTGAAGTAAACTTTTACTCTTTGATTTAAAGAGTCACTATCATCATATAGTACTGTTCCCTCTGGAAGAATCGAATATTCTGGTAATGTAGAGTTCTGGGAATATTTACCTTCAAATGAATAAATCTTTAAAGGTCTTTCTAATATATGAATTTTTGGCACTTCTGTTCCTCGCCATAGATATATATTCAATAAAAGTTGAATGAGAAAAAGTAAAGATAATATTATGATTATTAATTTTCTTTTCATTTCAACTACCTATTAATACGATAAGTGTTTTTTATGTTAACTTTTACATCTGGAGACTCTTTTAAGTAATCATTCAAATTATCTGGTAAAAATAAATAGTTAGGCATTTCATATTTACTAGCCTTAAAAGCAAGTTTAGCCGTAGTAGGTAAGACTTTATCAGAGTTAACAAATCTATGACCTGATTTAGCCATACTTGGTATGGCCTTTTTTGTTGCATCTAAACTTTGGGTAGTACAGTTAGGTCCTAAAGCAAAGTAATCTTGATTAAGCTTATATCGTTTATAATGTGTAGTATTTTGGACAGATAAAGATGATTTAATTAAATTATTATAATAATTAATAACTAAATTAGCCTGACTATCAAAAATTTTATAGCCATAGGCATAAGTTGTTCTAGAACGTCCGCTATTCGCCCCTTGCCTATTTTCTTCCTCAATATATGCTGAAAAACTACTCCAAACTTTTAAGATACCTTCGCCACGAGGACTACTAGCTCCAGATAGAGTAAAAGGACCAAAAGTCTCAGGTTTAATGCGACCATAACGACCAAAATCGTAAATATACTCTTTCCCTTGTACTTTAATATATACAGCAGTATGTCCATAAGGAGATTCCTTTTCTCCTGTACCATAAGCACTTCCTACCAACAGATGTAATTCAGCCTCAGGTTTTAAAGAAACTTGTTGAGTTGGTGAGTTTGAACTTTTTGTTGTATTACTTGTTGTTGTTGTCGTCACATTAACTCTCTTCTTGATCAAACCATTTTACTTCTAGTTCATCAGTTTCAGGAGACTTAATTGTATGTGTCATCCCTTCATTATCTGTAAACCCATAGGTCTTAATGCCTGTTCTTTTATTCAAAATTGAATAAGGAATATTTATTAAAATTTCATTATTTTCGGAATTAATTGCCTGAAAATTTCGATGTTCTGTTTTAATTCTTATATCAGGCAAAACTGTTCTAGCAATGTCAACTTTTGTTCCATTTTTAAAAAGATGTTGTCCTGCTTTGGCTTCAAACTTTGCAGGAGTTATAATTTTAATACCATCTTTATTAATGATAATCTGAGAACCACCAGCCATAGGTTTACCTATTCTTTATCAATTGTAAAAATTCAATTAAAATTGGAAAATATAAACATTTCAAAACCTTGGGTGTAAACATGACTTTCATTGTAGCCATACAATTAAATGATAGCATCATTGTCACCACAGACAATAAAAAAATTGTTTTAAAAGAATCTGGTGAAATTCAATTTAATACTAAAAAAAGTCAAAAAATCTACTCATGGGACAAAGGTATTATCACGGGTACAGGTGAAAGTTATGTCATTAGCCGATCTATTGAACTATTTAAGACATTAGCTCACTCAGACATCAACAAACTTCCTCAATGCCTCGATATTTCTAGACAAATAAGAGAATTCGAAGTAGGAACTGACTATTTTCAGATTGAAAATACTAAACTACCTTGTTCCAGTTATAGCGAATATGGCGCACAGCTCTATACAATACAACGCTTTGAACCCTCACAACCGTATGAAGTCACCGTGATTTCCCCTATGGATATTAGAGTTTGGTTGTTTCATCCTAATATTGAAGCCATATCTAATGACTTACAAAACCTCTATGCTGATCTAAAAGATTACAGCACCTTTACCGATAAAGCTGAATGGATTAATTACTATCTCAACCACCTTGCACCGATGTATCAAAAGCAGAGCAAACAAGACCCACTGATGAGTAAAAGGTTTGATTTCTTTCTTCAGGCGAAGAATGAGTATGTGTTTGGGCATGTTCCCAATACCCAAGAAACAGCTTTGAATTTTCAAGAAATATCCACTAATTTTGGAGCTATTTAAAATAAACTGTTATACGAAATTGACAATATGTACAGAATTCTGTGCATTTATATTGTAAAGTTTCAATCCCTACCGCTGAGGTAGTCTAGCTAGCAGCGTTTTGACGCAGCTTACCCTATGAGGGATAGATATATACAATGTATTTACATATGTGGATGCACGTAACAATTTAAAATCTGTTTTAGATAAAGTCTTGATGATGTAGACGTTGCTCTTATTAGGCGGATTCAAGCGGCAAGTGCAACAGTATAAAAACCAGCCATAACTTCACTCGGTGTATACCAGCCTAGTGTTTTTCTAGGACGATGGTTAAGTGACAATTCTATCTGCTCTATTTCATCGTTTGA
>NZ_VPBA01000046.1:0-19154 GCF_013418945.1 Acinetobacter sp. YH12112
CTCATGAAATACGGTATTCTGATGTGACAAAACCTGAATCCTGGTCGTTAAAGTGTTTGTTTGCACTCATATTTTAACTGTTAGGACTCAGGTTTTTTTATTTAAAGCAAACTATGGGACAGCAGTGGGCCATGGCCTGCTTTTCTACGATAACAGCATCTGGATGCTGAAGTCTTTAACTGACCCGGTCAAAATCCGGGTCCTGGCCATCATTGGCCGCTTCGACCAGCACTAAAGGAATCAGGTTATGCGCACGGCGTGCCTTATTGCACTGCTCATCGGCAATCTGTACCTCTTTGCAACTGGAACTGCGCTGCTCGTACATAGAGCAGCTGACCTGTTGTCCGACCGTTCCCTCCAGCGCAATACAACGCGGATTGGCCTGATTGGTCCCTTTCATGCATGAATAGAGGGCATTTACCGGTTCGGTATAATGCTCAGGCATGGGAATGCCTTCTGCCCAGTAAAATGAAACTCTAAAATAGGTGCAGCATGCGCCGCAGCTAAGACACGCATCTGATGAAGCAACTTGAGACAACATTGTTAAAATTCTCGTCATCAAAAAAGAGTTTTTTTGGGGAAGAAAATATAAAAAATGTTGTTTTTACACTCAAGTTATTTTTTCAGTTTTTTTACGCGATTTTTTGGCTTAAGTCGGACAGGTAAATACCGACTCATCCATCAGGTCGACACCGCATTCCAGCGTTTCAATCCAGTCCAGGAACTGGTTGATCTGCTCCTTGCCCACAAACGCGGTACCATGCTGCGGTACAATCATTTCGACATCCATTTGACGCACCATATTCACCCATAAACGGATGACTTTATTGGCACACATATAACGCTGATGGAAAGCTTTCATTTTTGGAATATGCGCGGCAAAGTTTTCTAACGGCTTGGACGCATCTTCGACCATTGAAGCGCCCATATCACCGGAAAACAGGATTTTAGCCACCGGATCATAAAACTGGAAATTACCGACCGAATGCAGGAAGTGCGCAGGAATGGCGACAATGGATGCCTGTCCCAGTGGAATCACCTGGCCATGATCAGGCAGTTCAATCAGACGCTCCAGCCAGTTGCCTTTCATCCGGTCACTCATAAAAGCCGAGTTCAAGTGTGGCAAGAAACGCGCCCACAGTTTCGAAGCCACCACTTTGGCATCGGTATACACCAGCCAGCGCGGCATCGAGGTAATAATATCCGGGTCCTGATGCGATGCCATCACATAGTCCAGATTGGTCAGGCGGGTATATTTATTCAGTTCCATGGTTAGCGGTACATAGGTCAAATCGCCGCCCGGGTCCAGAACTGCGGCACGGTCATTGTCCAGAATCAGAAACTGGTTGGCCTGTACGCCCTCACCTTTGACCAGACTGGTGAAACTGATACATTTATGCGTGCCATTATCAAATAATACTTGTGATGTGGTGCGATCGAACGCCATACCTTGTCCCCAAAAAAATCTTATCTTTACATTAAATTTTTAATTCCCTATAAAATAAAGGGTATTCCGCCAACTTACAATCAATATACAATTTAACTTTCAACTATTTTGTAGAAGCACGGGTCAGGTTCAGCCCATAAAAAAGCCCAACCAGGAAGATTGGGCCAAAATCAGTAGCAGCCTTTAAAAGAAATAATATTGCAGCAATGTACTCACCCCAATGATCAGGAAAATCAGCGCGCCAATTTTATGAATCAGGGATACCGGTAATTTCTCTGCCATTTTATTGCCGATAAATACTGCCGGCGCATTGGCAATCATCATCCCCAAGGTGGTGCCAATCATCACCCAGAAAATACTGTCAAAACGCGCAGCCAGCGCCACGGTTGCAATCTGGGTTTTATCGCCAATTTCTGCCAGGAAGAACAGAATAAAGGTGGCACCAAACACTCCGTATTTCTGCCATTTGTTGATGCTTTCATTTTCATCATCCAGCTGATCCGGAATCAGCATCCAGATCGCCATTCCAATAAAACCGAGTGCCAGAATCCAGCGCAGAATTTCAGGACTTAAAATGGTGGTAATCCATTGCCCCAAGGCTGCAGATAAACCGTGATTGATCAGGGTGGCGGCCAGAATCGCCAGCAGAATTGGCAGCGGTTTACGGAAGCGGGCCGCCAGTAACAGGGCCAACAGCTGGGTTTTATCGCCCATTTCGGCCAAAGCGACAATTGCAGTTGAGATCAGGAATTCATACATGATGGATTTCTCTGGCTAGCACACATACCAATGACCTATCCCTCCTGCTAGCCAAATCTGCAGAGTGATAAATCAAAGGTCTTGCCAACAAAAGAAAGCTTGAGAAAAGCATTTTGGTTCTTTGCTATGATGACCATGCCCTGTTGAGCAAATATGTTGACCATCACCTTTTTACTTTGCGTAAAAAGCGGCTACTCCCCAATGAAGTGCTGTTATTGTAATCGGCCACAGAAAAAACTCAAGTACCAAACGCAAAAACCCTGCCGAAGCAGGGTTTTCAACTTTGCGTGTTCTCTGTCACAGAGACACACCAAGCGACGTTTTAGATTAACAAAGTCCGGATATCTTTGAGCAGCTTGGTCAGCTTGTTGGTAAAGCGGGCTGCATCTGCGCCATTAATCACACGGTGATCATAAGACAGCGACAGTGGTAGCATTAAGCGTGGATCAAAGCCTTCGCCATTCCAGACCGGTTGCATGGTGGCTGGAGAAATCCCCAGAATTGCCACTTGCGGCCAGTTCACCAGCGGCGTAAATGCTGTACCGCCAATTGAACCCAAGCTGGTAATCGTGAAGTTCGCACCTTGCAGATCTTTAGGTGACAATTTCTTGTCACGCGCTTTTTGGCTTAATTCACCGAGCTCAATAGCAATCTGCTTGATCGACTTCTGGTCCGGGTTACGTAATACAGGAACAGTCAGACCATCTGGTGTCGCAACCGCAATGCCCATATGGATTTCATTGCGTAGTAGCACAGACTTGCCATCATCAGACAAGTGACCGGCAAACTCGCGCTCTTCTTTCAGCAAGTACGCCACCGCCTTAATGATAAAGGCCATAATGGTCAGGCTGATGCCCTCTTTCTTGAAGTTGCCTTTCAGCTCATTGCGCCATGCTTCCAGTTCGGTGATGTCTGCTGCATCAAACTGGGTTACTTGCGGAATGTAGTTGTTTAAAGACAGCTGCGGAATGGACACTTGCTGCAAGCGGGTTAAAGCTTTCTCTTCCACACCACCAAACGCATCGAAACTTGGCAATTTCGGCAAGCCCGATGGTGCTGCTGCCACCGCTGCGGCCGCCGGAGCAGTTTGCGGTGCTGTCAGACGCGACTTCACATAGGCCACCAGGTCTTCTTTCATAACCCGTGCATGTGGACCGGAAGCTTTGACATCGGCCAGGATGACACCCAGTTCACGTGCCAGTTTACGCACTGCAGGACCAGCATATACTTTCGAGTTCGCTGCATTTTGCTCTTTGGTGAGCTTGTCTGCAGTATGTGTACTCGGTACAGCGCTTGAGGCCTGTGCGGCTGGCGCAGCAGGTGCGGCTTTTTGTGCTGGCGCTTCAGCTTTTGCTGCTTGCGGTGCTGCAGGTGCTGCAGGTGCTGCCTGACCTTCCGTCTCAATGGCCACCAAGGCAATGCCTTCTGACACATTCTGGCCCAGCTCGACATGAATCGCCTTGATTACACCCGCGGCGGTACTTGGCACTTCAACCGTGGCCTTGTCCGATTCCACCACAATAATACTTTGATCTTTTTCGACCGTATCACCGACCTGAACCAGAATTTCTGCAACCGCGGCTTTATCAACCCCTAAATCCGGGACCTTCACTTCGACATCACCCGCCGGTGCTGCAGAAGCTGGCGCTGCTGGTTCAGCTTTGGGTTCAGGCACCGCCTGAGCAGCGGGTTGCTGTTCGGCTTGAGCTTGCGACTGTTCAGCTGCTGGTGCTGCCTCTGCCGTGGCCACGGTCAGAATCACCATACCTTCTTTGACGCTATCGCCAGCCTGAATCTCAATAGAGGCCACCGTACCCGATACCGTACTTGGCACTTCCACCGTGGCTTTGTCCGATTCCACCACCACAATGCTCTGATCGACATCAATCTGATCGCCGACCTGAACCAGAATTTCACCAACCAGCGCTTTTTCTACACCAATATCCGGCACTTTCACTTCAATGGTTACAGCGCTGCCAGCCGCTGCTGTCTGGTTTTGCGAGGCTGCCGCAGGTTGATGGCTGCTCACTTCCGCAATAATGTCCTGATCAGACAATGAGGTCGGGGTGTTTTCAGACGTTTTTTGCGGTGCATCAGCCAGTTGTGGTTCAACGGCTTGTGACGTTCCATCTTCGGCTTCCAGTTCAATCAGCACCGCGCCTTCTGCGACTTCATCACCCTGATTGACCAGAATGCTTTTCACCACCCCGGCTGAAGTGCTTGGCACTTCAACAGAGGCTTTGTCGGATTCCAGCAACACAATACTGTCATCGACCGCGATGCTATCGCCGACTTTGACCAGAATTTCAGCCACGGTGGCTTTATCTACACCAATATCAGGAGTCGTAATGTGCATGATTAGTTCTCCTCTTTGTAGTCAGCCACAGCGTGCAGCTCAGGCGTAGCCTGTGGTGCCCACGCGACCGGACGGTCGGTATCCAGCTCAAAGCTTGAAATGGCATCTTTGACCAGACGCGCATCAACTTCGCCTTCATCGGCCAGTTTCTTCAAGGTCGCCACCACAATGTGCGCGGCATCGACACCAAAGTAGCTACGCAGGTTGGCACGTGTATCCGAACGGCCATAACCATCTGTACCCAGCGCCACAAACGGACGGCTGTCTGGCAGATAAGCACGGATTTGTTCGCTATAAGCACGCATATGGTCAGTTGCAGATACCACAATACCGTCCGTACCACGCAGCTGTTTCGATACCCACGGCTCTTTGGCTTCTTCCGCTAGCGGATGCAGACGGTTGTATTCTTCGCATGCCATACCATCACGCGCCAGTTCGTTGAAGCTGGTCACGCTGTAGACATTGGAGTGAATCTGGTATTCCTCACGCAGGATTTTCGCGGCTTTAATCACTTCACGCAGAATCACGCCGGAACCAAGAAGCTGAACCGTGGCTTTCTCATCTTCTTCAAGCAGATACATACCACGCTTGATGCCTTCTTCAACGCCCTGTGGCATTTCAGGATGCTCGTAGTTCTCGTTCATAACCGTCAGGTAATAGAACACACGTTCCTGATTGACATACATGCGCTGTAAACCGTCATGGACGATAACCGCCAGTTCATAACCGAAACATGGGTCATAAGAGACACAGTTTGGAATGGTATTGGCCAGAATGTGCGAGTGACCGTCCTGATGCTGTAAACCTTCACCATTCAGAGTGGTACGGCCTGCGGTTGCACCGAGCAAGAAACCTTGCGCCTGTGCATCACCGGCTGCCCAAGCAATGTCACCAATCCGCTGGAAACCAAACATCGAGTAGTACATGTACATCGGAATCATTGGCAGGTTATTGGTCGAATAACTGGTCGCCAACGCCGCCCAGGCACTCATTGCACCGGCTTCGTTAATCCCTTCCTGCAGCATGTGACCGTCTTTGGCTTCACGGTAATGCATCAACTGTTCCTGGTCTTCCGGGGTATATTTCTGGCCATGTGCGGCATAAATACCCAGTTGACGGAACATGCCTTCCAGACCGAAGGTACGCGCTTCATCTGGAACAATTGGCACCACGCGGTCTTTAATGGCTTTTTCTTTTAACAGCGCAGAGATCAGGCGCACCATCACCATGGTGGTCGATTGTTCTTTACCGTTTGAACCTTTTAGCACTGCATCAAACACCGACAGCTCAGGAATCGCGAGAGATTCGCTGTCTTTACGACGTGCCGGCAAGTAGCCGCCCAGTGCTTCACGACGCGCCTTCATATATTTAATTTCAGGCGAGTTTTCACTTGGACGATAGAATGGCACTTCTTCCAGCTGCTCATCGGTAAATGGCAGGTTGAAACGGTTACGTACATATTTCAGTGATTCAAGCTGCATTTTCTTGATTTGGTGAGTTTTGTTCACCGCTTCAATTTCTTCAGACAGACCATAGCCTTTTACGGTTTTGGCCAGAATCACGGTTGGCTGACCTTTGGCTTTGGTCGCTTCGGTATAGGCGGCAAATACCTTGTACGGGTCGTGACCGCCGCGGTTCAGATTATCAATATCTTCATCGCTTAAGTTTTTCACCAGCTCTTCAGCTTCCGGATAACGGCCAAAGAAGTGCGCACGGGTGTAAGCACCACCTTTCACCTGATAACGCTGGTAATCACCATCTACTGCTTCTTCCATAATCGCTTTGAGTGCACCAGATTTGTCTTTATCCAGTAGCGGATCCCAATGACGACCCCAGACAACTTTAATCACGCGCCAGCCAGCACCACGGAATAATGACTCAAGTTCCTGAATGATCTTGCCATTACCACGTACCGGACCATCTAAACGCTGCAAGTTACAGTTCACCACCCAGATCAGGTTATCCAGCTTCTCACGACCCGCCAGTGAAATCGCACCCAGGCTTTCCGGCTCATCCATTTCGCCATCGCCCAGATAAGCCCAGACTTTACGGTCTTCTTCTTTGATCAGGCCACGGTTCATCAGGTATTTTTGAATATGCGCCTGATAGATCGACATGATCGGACCCAGACCCATGGATACGGTCGGGAACTGCCAGTAGTCTGGCATCAGGTATGGGTGTGGGTAAGATGGCAAACCTTTACCGCCGACTTCACGGCGGAAGTTATTTAAATGTTCTTCAGTCAGACGACCTTCAAGGAAAGAACGTGCATAGATACCCGGAGCACAGTGACCTTGATAATAGATCATGTCGCCGCCAAAGTTATCACTATTGGCACGGAAGAAATGGTTAAAGCCAACATCATAAAGGGTGGCAGAAGAAGCAAAACTGGCCAGGTGACCACCAAGATCATCGCCCGTTTTGTTAGCACGCAGCACCATCGCCAGTGCATTCCAGCGAATCAGGGCGCGGATACGACGTTCCATATCCTGATCACCCGGCATTGGTGGTTGCTCTTCAACGGAAATGGTATTTAAATAAGGCGTATTTAGACGCTGAATGGGAACGTGTTTCGCGATTGCCCGTTGATAAAGTTTTTCTAATAAAAATGCAGCACGCTCGGTTCCCATGTGCTGCAAAACTGAATCAAACGCGTCCTGCCACTCTTGGGTTTCCTGCGCGTCGGTATCACCATAATACGCCATAGTCGGTCATTCCTGAATCCTAATTATATGGTTTATATGTACCATATTTCTGCTTTCTACAGGTATGGCCATCGGTGAATACGACTTTAGACTACTATTTCGAGAAAAAATATCTATTGATGTTTTATTACCCAAAATAACAAAAAACCGCCAATAGCGGCGGTTTAATATACAGACAATATTCTTTTGAGTGATAATATAATCGTTATAAGGTCTTAATGCATGACGTGCTCAAAAATTAGGCCTTTTGAGCAAAAGCCGCAAGCTATTAAGGCAGCATTGCCAGGTAAGTTGATGGGTTTTTACGAACGCCGTCTTTTACTACTTCATAATGTAAATGAGGACCGGTACAACGACCTGTACAGCCTACGTTTGCAATATGCTCACCTGCAGCAACACGGTCGCCGACACGTGCAATTAAGCGTGATGCATGAGCGTAACGCGTTAAATAGCCATTGCCATGGTTAATTTCAACATATTGACCATAACCTGTACCCCAACCTGATTTAGTTACGATACCCGGGCCAGTGGCATAAATTGGTGTACCGCTTGGAGCGGCTAGATCTAAACCTGAATGACGTTCAGCACGGCCATTCATGGTACGACCGCCATAGTTTGAGCTTACACGGGCATTTGGTAAAGGATGCGCCACTAACCAGCTATATGGATTAGCGCTATAAGATTTCGCAGAAGACGCTGAACCGTATTTTTTCGCTAAAGATTCGTTGTTTAATTCAACCGTTTTTTCACGCAGTTTGACATTAATTTCAGTTTGCGCCGGAATATTGATGTCTTGTGACTCGCTATAGGTCCCTTGTGCCAGGGTGCGGGTCAATTCTTCAATACGGTCTGTCGATGAATTTTGGCTGTTTAAGTCAACCAGATCAGCAAAAGCCACTGACGCCGCAGAAGCCGCCAAAGAAAACGCTAATAAAATACGTCGCGTATGCATAAAAACCTCATAAAAACTGTTCTTACTCAGAGTTCCTTGGTGATCTCTTCCTTGATCTTCACTGAAAAGAGCGCATAAGATTAAGACATAAACATGAAGGAAATATGTATGTCCGAACCTTGTAACGTCTTTCGCCAAACAAGAAAACACATAAAAACAGGAAACCTAACGTTTCTCTCAACGCAAGTTGCTGCCTGGCAGAAACTTACTCAAATTATTCAACCCTTGTTGCCCCAACCCGAACTTTGGCAGGTTGTTTGTTATCAGCAAGGGATTCTTACCATTACTGGCACCAATCAGGCGATGGTGAGTCAACTGGCCTATTTGCAAAAACAGTATGTTGCTCAGCTATCACAATTGGCAGAACTTCAAGATTTACACAAGATTCAGGTCCGGTTAAAACCGCAGTTGCAAACGCCCCCAAAACAGGAAAAATCTTCAAGAACACTCAGTACAGAAACCCAGGAAATGCTTCGCGGTGCTGCTGACTTTGTGAGCGACCCTAAGCTTAGCCAAGCTTTGTTACGTTTGGCAAGCAATAAAAAGTAACATTGCGCCAATCTAAAAAATACAAAACCGATAAAAACGAGAATTAGTTCACTTTTTTAGATGTTACATTATAACATCACCAAGGAAAGACAATGACTTATGTCACACTCACATACGGAATTGGACATTGATTGATGTCATCAAATGTTACAATTTCATAGCTGCTTGGATCTTTTTGCACATTCCGCAAGAGCTGGTTATTCAGTGCATGACCCGATTTATATCCATCAAATTTCGCAATAATTTGATGACCGAGCAAATACAGGTCGCCCACCGCATCTAATATTTTGTGACGAACAAATTCATCCGAGAAACGCAGGCCCTCTTCATTGACCACACCGGTGTCATCGACCCCAATGGCATTTTCAAGGCTGGCGCCCAAGGCCAGATTGTTGGCTTTTAAATAATCCAGATCTTTCATAAAGCCAAAGGTGCGTGCTTCACTGACTTCATAGACGAAGGTTTCGGTAGAAAAATCAATGGTGGCAGACTGATATTCTTTTTTAAAGGCGGGATGATCGAAATCGATGGTGAAATTGAGCTGGAAACCGTCATGCGGGGTGAAGATGGCACGTTTATCATCAATTAGCGCTTCAACCGGTTTTAAAATCTTGATGAATTTTTTTGGCGCATCCTGCTCTTTTAAACCACCCTGCATTAATAAATAGATGAAGGGACCGGCACTGCCGTCCATAATTGGCACTTCAGAGGCGGATACCTCGATAATCAGGTTATCAATTCCCAGACCCGCCAGCGCACTCATAATGTGTTCAATGGTGCCGACTTTGGCATTGTCCTGAACCAGATTCGAGCACATAAAGGCTTCCTGAATCAGCATGGCATCGGCCGGAATATCGACCGGTGGATTCAGGTCAATACGGCGAAACACGATTCCCCCGTCAGCATGGTGCGGCACAAAGTTAATCATGACTTTCTGTCCACTATGCAGACCTATACCACTCGCTTTCACGACACGTTCTAGGGTACGTTGTTTCAACATGCTCTCAATTCATCTGTATATAAAACCGCTATACGTTAGCATATTTAGCCATTGATAAAAAACAAAAAGGTAGCCATTTGGCTACCTTTTACAAGTTTTGGAATAAAAATCTATATCGTAAAAATTATTTACGTTGTTGATTTTTAAGATATTCCTGAATACTCATTGGCGTTGGACGCGAATTATTGCTGCTGCCTGCAGTCGCATTGATGGCCGGCGCTGCCTCTGCCTGACGCTGAATGGCCGGAACATCATCTTCTTCAACCGGCTGTTGAGCGGTTGCCTGTGCAGACTGCACCACTGAAGAACGCTTGACTGGCTCAACCGCATCGGCTGAATTACGGGTCAAACCAGTGGCAATTACGGTCACGCTGATTTCATCACGCGCATCCGGATCAAATACGGTACCGTAGAATACCTGGCCTTCATCCAGATCGACAATCTGGTTGACAACATCGGTAATTTCTTCAATTTCACCAAAGGTCACGTCATCACCACCGGTCACGTTAATCAGAATACCTTTGGCATTCATGATGGTCACGTTATCGAGTAATGGACTGCGAATCGCCTGCTCTGCTGCCTGACGGGCACGGTTTTCACCACGACCCAGACCGACACCCATCATGGCATAGCCACGGGTACTCATGGCCGTTTTCAAATCGGCAAAGTCAAGGTTGATGTGACCCGGACGTACCACTAAATCAAAGATACTGCGCACGGCATTTAACAGCACGTCATCTGCCTTTTTATAAGCATCTTTCATGGAAATGTCGCGGAACACTTTTAACAAGCGCTGGTTTGGAATGATGATCAGGGAGTCAACATGCTGCTCTAAAGCTTCAATGCCTTTTTCCGCAGATTGCAGACGACGTTTACCTTCAAAGTTAAACGGTGTAGTTACGACACCGACAGTTAAAATGCCCATTTCTTTGGCAATTTCAGCGACAACAGGTGCAGCACCGGTACCGGTACCACCACCCATACCGGCAGTCACAAACACCATATCGGTGCCTTCTAGCTGCTGGCGAATCAGCTCGCGGCTTTCTTCAGCAGCGGTTTGACCCACTTGCGGATTAGCCCCTGCGCCCAGACCACGGGTACTTTGCTCACCCAGCTGGATTTTGCACTGTGCATTCATGCGGTCCAGTGCCTGTTTATCGGTATTGGCACAGACAAATTTCACACCCTGGATATCTGATTCCAGCATATGCTGTACGGCGTTACCGCCTGCACCACCTACACCAAATACAGTGAAACGGGCTTGACCGTTGTTATCGGTTTGATCATCTTCAAAAAATTCAAATGAGGCCATGACCTTTAGCTTTCCTAATTCATAATTGGCAGTCACTTCAGCCCGTATACTGCCTTGATCTTAATAAAAAATTGTTTTTAAGAATGCTGTCCAACGGCTGCCTTGTCAAGTACAAGCGGTAATCCGTACAACTTCCTAACAATATTCCCTAAAAAATCAACTAAAAAATTGATTTCAGTTTTTCGTTGAGTCCTGACCAGGCACGACCTACACGCGCCCAGACCGATAAGGTCTCCGGGTCTTCGGTTTCGACAATGGTGTCCTGACTGTAGCTCTGGCTATACATCAGCACGCCCGCTGCGGTTGCATACTGCGAACGGCGCAAGGCAGCCTGATGCGGTTCATCGGCATAAACCTGTACCGGCGGATTGCCCAAATGCGCAGACACACCCAGGGTGCGGCGTACCAGACTGACCATGCCTTCAATCTGACAGGCATCACCAGCCAGCACCACACCATGATATAAGCCATGAATGGCGCCACTGTTTTCCAGTTCCTGACGGATTTGCGCAAAAATTTCTTCATAACGCGCAATAATAATTTCCGACAGTTCAATCCGGCTGATGGTTTGCGGACCATCAATGCCCTGAATCTGAATCATGTGATCAGGTTTGACCACTTTTAAATCGACGCAACCGTAAAGCAGTTTAATCCGCTCGGCTTCTTCGGTGGTGGTCTGCAATACCGCCGCGATATCACGGGTCACATGCTCACCGCCACGCTGCAGGGTTTGTGACAGCGCCAGACGACCATCCAGATAGACCGCAATATTGGTGGTACCGGCGCCAATATCAACCAGGCACACGCCATATTCTTTTTCATCTTTCAGTAAACTGGCTTCAGCGGTGGCCAGATGCGACACCACCATTTTTTCTACACCAATATTGGCCCCTTTTAAGGCACGGTCCAGATTCTGCATGGTGCTAATCGGCAGCATCATCAGCTGATAATGACCGGTCATGCTATGCGCCGACATACGGATCGGGTTTTGTACCCATTCACCGGAATCATCCAGATCAAAGCCCAACGGCACCGCGCTGACCAGATAATGATCTGAAGTTAAATGGCTGGCTTTGGCCAGATCTAAGGCACGAACCACTTCACTTGTTGTAATTGTGTGGTCACTATTTTCAATCGGGGTACGCCCCGCAGCATAAAAACTTTTTAATTCTGCACTTGGAATAGAAATCCAGGCTGAATGCACCCGGCATTCCGCCATATCTTCTGCTTCTTGAACGGCATTTTTAATGGCTGTAATGACTTTATCGAGACTTACAATTTTTCCTTTATTCATGCCTCGGTTACGAGCGGTAGCCATACCAATCACTTGGATATTGTCTGGCGCGTGTACCTTACCAATCAAAACTGAAACTTTGTGTGTCCCAATGTCAATCGCAACAACCGAGGGAACAGCTTCACTCATTTATTTACTACCATCACATGTTTGTTTAATTAATGGCTTAATGCCTCTATTTTTAAAGCCAAGTATTATGGCTTTGCTGCTATTGCATTCGCAATGCTTGTGTCATCAATCGTTACAACAAAATGACCATTGGCAATTTTTGGTGCCACCGAGTTTTTCCACTGGATCGCCAGACCATTGCGGTAACGCAGGTCAATTGCAGAAATCCTGGACCATACCGGCTTGAAGTCACTTTGCGCCAGATGACTCAGGCGCTGCAATTTACTCATGGTCTGATCCTGATCCACAATCACCCGCAGGCCAGAATCAAACTGCATAAACCAGGTCATCCGGTCAGTGAGATATAACTCTTTTAAACGCAGATTCACCGGTAAAAATAACTGGTTAATTTCATTATAGCGACGCATCATCATTTTGGACTGATGCATCGGGCCATGTAATAACGGCAGATGCTGATTATTCTTGGGTGTGACTTCCGAAAACACATCACCGCTGTCACTGAGTAAACGTCCGGTGCCCCAGCGCGCAATCGCATGGCGTGGCATGACCCGTAAACGGATGGCATTCGGCCAGGCGCGTGATACCACCACCCGATCGACCCAAGACAGTTCCAGTGCAGTATCACGAATCTGTTCCAGATCGGAAGTAAAATAGTTATCTGTCACCACCGGCGAAACATGGGTCATGACCTGGCGTAGTTCGGCATTGGAACGGGTGCCGACCACATCCAGTTCGGCCACGCGTGCATCAGTCATGACTTTATATAAACCGTAGATTCCTGCTGCCAATACCACAATCGCCACGCACAGCAATACCCATCCACCCAGGTTCGTCAGCTTTTCTTTACGCGTCGGTGGCTTATCGTGAATCGAGGTAATCGCTGCGCGTTTACGGCGCATGGAAGCAGGAAGTTGAGCCATGGCTTAGTGGGTCGCATCCGTTAAGGTTTGTTCAAGAATTGCCATGCACAAGGCATCAAAACTGTAGCCCACCGCCTGAGCGGCTTTTGGCACCAGTGAGTGACTGGTCATGCCCGGTACAGTGTTCACTTCAAGCAGCCAGAAATTGCCTTGTTCATCCTGCATTGCATCAATACGACCCCAGCCGCTGGCACCTACCGCCTGGAACGCACGCAGGGCCAAGACCTGCAACTGCTGCTCTTCCGACTCGGTTAAGCCACACGGAATGCCATATTGCACATCATTACGGTTGTATTTGGCTTCATAGTCGTAGAACGCCACATCTTTAGGCGGTTCCAGACGAATCACCGGCAAGGCCTGACCATTCAGTAAGACAATCGTGAACTCGCGACCGGTAATCCATTTTTCAGCCATCACCACTGCATCATGCTCGGTGGCTTTGGCAATCGCTTCAGCAAAGTCTTCAATACGTTCGACTTTGCTCATGCCAATACTGGAACCTTCATGTACCGGCTTGATAATCAGCGGTAGACCCAATGCAGCGACAATATCAGCCGGGTTTGAATCTTTGGTGACAATACGATACGGCGCTGTTGGCAGCTCGGAACCTTGCCAGACCTGTTTGGTTTTGACCTTGTCCATGCCAATGGCTGAACCCTGTACGCCAGTACCGGTATACGGCACATTCAGCCATTCCAGTACACCCTGAATCTGGCCATCTTCACCGCCGCGACCGTGCAGGACAATAAAGGCACGATCATAGTTGACCAGTTCGGTCACACTACGATCTTTCGGGTCAAACGCTTCTGCCTGAACGCCTTCGCGCAGCAGCGCATCGAGCACTGCCTGTCCACTATCCAGAGACACCCCACGCTCGGCAGATTTTCCACCAAATAACACGGCAACTTTGCCGAACTTTGAAGCATTTGACACGTTTATATCCTTAAACTTTACACTGAGCGACCAAATTCAAATATCACTTTGGGTGATTATTTTAAATACAATTTATTTTGAGCAAGCTCGATGGAGATTGCTCCTACATTACCCGCACCTTGGGTCAATAACAAATCATTCGGTTGTAACACTTTTTGTACCAGTGTTTCCAGATTGCCTTCAACCGGATCAATCAGGATCGGCTCGACCTGACCACGCAGACGGATACTGCGTGCCAGACTGCGGCTGTCGGCACCCACAATGGCTTTTTCACCGGCAGGATACACTTCCAGCAACAGCAGTTGATCGACCTGCGATAACACTTCAACAAAGTCATCGAAACAGTCACGGGTACGGCTAAAACGGTGCGGCTGGAACAACATCACCAGACGGCGGTCCGGATGGCTCTGACGTGCCGCCTTAATTGTCGCTTCTACTTCTTTAGGATGGTGACCGTAGTCATCGACCAGCTTAATGCTGCCACCGTCCAGTTCAAATTCACCTTGTACCTGGAAGCGGCGACCTACACCACTAAAGCCTTCCAGTGCACGGCAAATCGCACCATCAGAAACACCTTCATCCGTCGCCACACCAATGGCGGCCAAGGCATTCAATACGTTGTGCAGACCTGGCTGATTCACGGTAACACGTAGTGGCTCGCGGTCTTTACGCAATACGGTAAAGTGGGTACGCATACCGTCCTGATCAACATCGACTGCGCGAATATCATTGTCTTCATTAAAGCCGTAGGTTAGCACCGGACGGGCAATGCGCGGCATAATTTCACGGATGTTGGCATCATCACCACAAACCACTGCTAAACCATAGAATGGCAGTTTGTGCAGGAATTCAATAAAGGTATCTTTTAGCTTGTCAAAGCTGCCGCCATAAGTATCCATGTGGTCGGCATCAATATTGGTGACAATCGCTGCCATTGGCTCCAGATGCAGGAAAGATGCATCTGATTCATCGGCTTCAGCCACAATATAACGGCTCGCACCCAGTGCAGCATTAACCCCGGTACGGTTCAGCAAACCGCCTATCACGTAAGTCGGGTCCAGATTTTCTTCTGCCAGCATACAGGTAACCAGGCTGGTGGTGGTGGTTTTACCATGTGTTCCGGCCACGGCAATCCCGTGACGATAACGCATCAGCTCACCCAGCATTTCAGCACGGCGCACCACCGGAATACGGCTCTCAATAGCGGCTTTAACTTCCGGGTTTTCCGGATCAATTGCAGTAGAGACTACCAGTACATTGGCGCCCTGAATATTATCTGCGCTATGACCAATAAACACCCGAATGCCATTTTCTTCCAGCTGGGCTGTAGTTTTTGAGGCTTTAATATCTGAACCGGAAACATCATAGCCCTGGTTTTTTAATACCTCGGCAATGCCACACATCCCGGCGCCGCCAATCCCGACAAAGTGGATATGTTTGATACGACGCATTTCAGGCACTTTAATCAGTTCTTTTACTTGATCAGCAGGGATAGATGGAGACATAGTTTACTCGGTTTACAAATCTTGAATTAAAGCAACCACATGTTGGGTTGCATTAGGTTGTGCCTGTTGACGCGCCTTGCTGGCCATTTCAGAGAGCAGTTGGCGGTTCATCAACGGCATTAACAGTTCTTTTAAGCTGTCCGGGGTCATGCTGGCTTGCGGACAGATTTTTGCCGCGCCCGTCTTGGCCAGGAATTGTGCATTGGCCGTCTGATGGTCATCCACAGCGCTTGGCAAGGGCACAAATACCGCAGCCACACCCGCGGTTGCAATTTCCGTAACCGTCAGTGCGCCGGCCCGGCAGATAATCAGATCGGCATCGCTATAGGCCTGTGCCATATCTTCAATAAAGGGTTGCACTTCAACCGTTAAGCTGTCCGGCTTGTTGGCATAACGCGCTCGGGTGCTGTCTGCATGATTTTGCCCACACTGATGATACACATTTAAAGGTACATTCAGCTGTTTTAAGGCTTCAGGGACACGTTCATTCAGTGCCTGCGCGCCCAAAGAGCCGCCAACAATTAAAATACGCAGCGGCAAACCTGCTTTTTCACGTTCCTGATAACGCCAGGATGGGGTTAGAGTCGCGCTAATTTCTTTACGCACCGGGTTGCCAGTGGTGACAATTTTAGTGCTGGCCGGAAACGTATCCGGGAACGCCTGACAAACAGTGTTGGCAATACGCGACAGCTGGGTATTGGTAAAGCCGGCAATTGCATTCTGCTCATGAATAATGACTGGAATACCAAGCAGACGTGCGGCCAGACCACCCGGTCCAGCCACATAGCCACCAAAGCCGGCGACAGCCTCTACTTTGTGTTTTTTCATTAACTGCATGGCGCTTAAGGTGGCTTTTAGAATTTTAAAAGGCGCCATCAGTTTGCGTGCCAGCCCGTTACCGCGCACGCCTTGAATATCAATCTGATAAATCGGAATATTCTGGTTTTGTAATAAACGGTTTTCCATGCCTGTAGGCGTTGCTAACCAGGACACATGGATTCCCTGCTGCTGGAGTTCTTTTGCCACGGCTAGGGCTGGGAACACATGGCCACCAGTGCCTGCGGCCATCATCATCACATGTTTAGGCTTGGTTTGCGCTGCATCAGTCACGGTCTAATTCTTCAATCCAAATATGGCTAATGAAAGTTCTTTATAAGCGCTCAATTGTAATCACAATCGTATGAGCTTGAAAGTTTATTTACTTTTTTTCACCAAGCGGCTCATTGTTTTTTTCAACAGTTTTGAAAGTTTAAACTAGTTTTATTATTAATTCACCGAAATTGTTAAGTTTCCTGCATTTTTCACTGAATTATGTCGACTGGTTTTGATTTACAAAATCGCTATAATTTTCTTGCTCAACGCAGTTTTTCAAGCTCAAATCTCGCTTAAGAATACAAAAAGAGCCACCCAAGGTGACTCTTTTGAAAGATAGATTAACGACCGGCTTCCAGTACATCAAACAGGGTATCGGCAATTGAGGTGCCGAACTGGGCATCAATTTCACGGATACAGGTTGGACTGGTCACGTTAATTTCAGTGACATAGTTACCAATCACATCCAGACCGACAAATACCAGACCTTTTTCACGTAAAAATGGCCCGACTTTGGCAGCAATTGCCTTGTCATTGTCGGTCAATGGACGTGCTTCACCCAGACCACCAGCGGCCAGGTTGCCACGCACTTCGCCGTTTTGCGGAATACGTGCCAGACAATACGGAATTGGCTCGCCATTGACCATTAAAATGCGTTTATCCCCTTCTACAATTTCCGGAATATAACGCTGCGCCATAATTGGCTGGGTGCCGTTATTGGTCAGAATTTCAATGGTAGAGCCAATATTCACACCATTCTGATACAGACGGAAAATGCCCATGCCGCCCATCCCATCGAGCGGTTTCACAATCACATCGCCATGTTGCTGAATAAATTCACGAATCAGGCTTTGCTGAGAGGTCACCAAAGTCGGCACCTGCAGCTCCGGGAACTGGGTCGCAAACAGTTTTTCATTACAGTCACGCAGGCTTTGCGGCTTGTTAATAATCCACGCTCCTTCGCGCTCTGCCTGTTCCAGAATATAGGTGCTATAGACAAAGTTCATATCAAATGGCGGGTCTTTACGCATCAGCACCACATCATAGGCTGCGATGGATTCTTTTTGTTTTTCGCCCAGCTCATAATAATGGTTGTAATCTTCAAAGACTTTTAACGGGCTGATTAGACCGAAAGCCTTGCCCTGATCAATATATAAATCTTGTTGTAGTGCATAACCGAGTTCATGACCCCGACGTGCCGCGGCCCACAGCATGGCCATGGTGGAATCTTTTTTCAGGTTCACCGTTTCAATCGGGTCCATCACCACAAGTACGCGCATAATGACTGCTCTTTTAAAATTGCTATGATGTGGAGTATAACGGAGATTCGCTGCCTGTTTTTCTGAATTTGAGTAAAGCTTTGCAGCACTGTATTTGCTGATTTCAGGAAGCTGCCCATGCAACAGCCAATTGTGGGATATCATTTAGATGAAGAAAATCATTGGGTCGCAGAGCTGGCCTGTGGTCATGGCCAGCACGTGCGGCATAATCCGCCATGGCAGAACCGGCCCTGGGTGATGACGGAGCAAGGACGCAAAGAAAAATTAGGGGTGATGCTAGAGTGTAAGAAGTGTGAGGAGGGATTGGGGTAGGTTTCGTGTAAGATATTAAATCAAAAAATAATCCCCTAAAAATAGGGGATATTGCTAATAATGGAATTGACATTGAATAATAGAGATTCGTTCATCTGTCACTTCATAAACCAATCTATGCTTTTCATCAATTCTACGGCTCCAAAATCCTGAAAGATTCGCTTTTAAAGATTCTGGTTTTCCTGTGCCTTCAAAAGGTGTCCTTTGACATTCTTTGATTAAAGTATTGATACGCTTAATTATCTTTTTATCCTGTGTTTGCCAATAGATATATTTATCCCAGACATTATCAGTCCATTCGACGTTACGATTCGTCATCCTCAATCAACTCTCTTTGTTTGGTTTTTCCCTGCACGTAAGTGAGCAATTGATTCATTTAAGCGACTGGCATTATTTGGAGATGAAAGCAGATATAACGTTTCCATTAGGCTATCGTAATGATTTTGCCCCATTACTACAGTATGATCACCTTCTTTTCTTGTAACGCAGATTCAAATCCCAAGTGCGACACATTTGTAGTTAGTTGAAAAAGTTAGGTGTATTCATAGAATCATTAGACTTTTTCAACTCGCAATTGGAAAGCACACAATGAAGAAATACACCCAACTT
>NZ_VPBA01000047.1:0-18975 GCF_013418945.1 Acinetobacter sp. YH12112
TAATTGTTCTACCACATAGCTGATGGGTTGATTGCGAAACAAGGCAAGCCCAAGAACAAGCCAAACCACGTGCTCAGCAGGTAATTTTCTCCTTCTGATCGATGCCTTACCTGTTTGATGCAGAGATATTTCAATCCAATTTAAGTCAATAAGTTCACAAAAATGGCTAAGTGATGGGAGAGCATGTTCAAGAGTGGATTCTAAATGTTCAGATAAAGACATAAAAAAAATGAGCGTATTTACATACACTCATTTTTACTACATTTTTCTAATATTTGCTTAACTGACTGGCATTACCGCAGGTAGGGGCTTTTTTTAATGGGTGATTTTTATCAGCAGTCTGTTAGTGAAGAGCGATATTGTAAGATCAAGCGAAAATACGTAGGAACGTACTGAATGGCGCAGAGCAGACATACCGTCTTATAGAGATGATCGCTGTATCACATCTCTAGGTCTTTCCATCCCTCGAGATAATCGGTTGGGGACAAAATAAAGCAACTAAATGAATAACATTCCGCAGGCGGTGCAAAAACAAAAACAGCGGCCGAAGCCGCTGTTTTTGATCTTAGGTTTAATTAGTGTTCTTGCTGGATACCCGCAACCAACCAGTCCTGGCTAGAACCTGCTGGCTTAACAAAATGCCAGATTTCAGTGAATGGCTGTGGCAAGCTGTTTAAATCTTCACTCACCGTACCGGTAAAGCGCACACTCACTACATACTGACCATTTTCAGTAGCATAATCGACCACCATCGCATTCAGGTTAGAAAACTCAGCCACATCCTGATCCTGATTGGCCATGATGTCCTGATACATCGACTGGTACAGATCAGGGGTTAAATAACGCTGAATTTCAGCAATATTGCTGGCCGTATTCATAGACTGAATATGGTTAAAACGCTGACGTGCAACACGCAGAAAGGCTGCTGGCTCCGTACCATCTGGTAACTGGTTACCACTGTTGGTGTACGCGGTACCAAAGGCAGCGTTATTCACTGGTGCTGCACCAAATGGCGCATTGTTGGTTGGGGCTGAACCACCGACGTTCTGGCCAAAGATATTGGTGTTATCGCCACCGGCACGTGGTGCAGCAGCAGATTGACCAAACGGTGCGTTATTGGCACCGTTATTTGGCGCATACGGGTTATTGGCTGCTAATTTTTTTTTTTGCGCCCATCTTGCGGAAAATGAAGAAGGCGACTGCTGCAGCGAGGAGAATCCAGATCCAGCCTGGGATTCCACCTTCTTCCTCCTGTTGAGCCTGTGCCTGGCTGGCTGGCTGATCATCTGCTAAGGCATTGGCAGCCACTGCACCAATCGCAGCACCTGCAACACCCGCAGCGACCATACCACCGACACCCGGACCAGATTTTTGCTGCGCAGGCGCAGTAGCTGGAGCGGGCTGTTGTGCAGGAGTAGCTTGACGAGGCTGTTGGTAAGATTGAGTTGGTGTTGCTGAACGGCTCATGCCATGGCTTTTACCACCACCGGCACGTTTTGCTTCGGCTGCTAAAGGGGCAACCAAGAGGGCAGCTGTTAAAATACCAGCCATCAAACCACGCTGTCGAACTTCCATCAATTTTTCCTATTTAAAAAAAGAAATTTATCGCCCTGTATTTATGCAGGCATTTGTCCCGAATTTCAATACAGAATTCAGCTTTTTTCACATGAAAAGCTCAAAAAATAGGGCAAAGGCTCTAGTGCAGTTCTTCACTTAAACTAATGGCCTCGCTCAGGGCTTCATGCAAACGGGCCACCGCAATCACCTGCACCCCTGGAATCGCTTTTTGCGGTGCATTGGCACGTGGCAAAATAATATATTTAAAGCCATGTTTAATCGCTTCTTTTAGACGTTCCTGACCATTCGGCACCGGACGGATTTCACCGGATAAACCGACTTCACCAAACACCGCCAGTTGCTGGGGCAGGGCTTTGCCGCGAATACTGGAAGCACAGGCCAGCAGCACCGCCAGATCGGAGCCGGTTTCGGTAATTTTCAGCCCGCCGACAATATTGACATAGACATCCTGACCGGACGTCTGCACACCACCATGACGATGCATCACCGCCAGCAGCATATTCAGCCGGTTTTGTTCTAAGCCGAGTGCAACCCGGCGCGGCTGACCATGTGCATCATCGACCAGTGCCTGTACTTCCACCAACAGCGGTCGTGTACCTTCGCGGCTAATCATCACAATTGAGCCGGGAATGGCTTCATCATAACGGCTCAGGAAAATCGCTGACGGATTGGCCACTTCACGCAAGCCTTTATCGGTCATGCCAAACACGCCCAGTTCATTGACCGCGCCAAAACGGTTTTTGACCGCACGAATCATCCGGTAGCGGGAATCGGACTGACCTTCAAAATACAGCACACAGTCCACCATATGTTCCAGCACACGTGGCCCGGCCAATGCACCTTCTTTGGTCACATGACCGACAATAAACAATGCTGTGCCACTATTTTTGGCAAAACGGGTCAGGAGCGCCGCCGATTCACGGATTTGCGATACGCCACCCGGTGCAGACTGCAAGGTTTCAGTATATAAGGTCTGGATGGAGTCCAGAATCGCCACCGCAGGACGTTGCTGGGCCAGTACCTCACAAATCCGTTCCACACAGGTTTCAGCCATCACTTTGAGCTGATCGGTCGGTAAATCCAGACGCTGCGCGCGTAAGGCCACCTGTGATAAGGATTCTTCACCAGTGACATATAAGGCAGCGCTGTTGCTGGCGGCCATATGGGTCGCGGTTTGCAGTAAAATGGTCGATTTACCAATTCCGGGATCACCACCAATCAGCACCACTGAACCAGTGACCAAACCACCACCAAGTACCCGGTCAAATTCGCCAATACCGGTGGCAAGGCGGGTTTCGGTAGAGACTGAAATCTGGTTTAAAGTAGTTACAGTTGAGGCCTGACCGGCATAGCCGCCGCCCATACGTGGCTGGGCACGATGGGTCACCGCAGGGGCAATGCTGACTTCGGTTAAACAGTTCCATTCACCACAGTCTGAACATTGACCGGCCCATTTGGGATGATCTGCGCCGCATTGTTCACAGCGATAGACACTTTTTGCTTTTGCCATAAATAAACGTCTGGAATGTGTTTTTTAAATCTTGCCCCACAGCATACAGAGGAAATGCCGATTTTCAAATTGTTGATACGCCGGCAAAGAAAAACCACCCGCAGGTGGTTGATCTTGTACTTTGATTTGAACGCTTTAGTAAAGTTCGCCGGATTTGCGTCGTGCAATAAAATCTTTCGATTCTTTGGCAATTACACCCGACAGCAGCAATAAGGCAATCAAGTTCGGTACTGCCATTAAACCATTAAAGGTATCGGCAAACAGCCAGACCAGATCTAGAGTTGCGACACAGCCAATAAACACCGACGCAATGTAAATCAGGCGATACGGCAGTACAAATTTCTCACCAAGCAGATAGGTCGCACATTTTTCACCGTAATAGCTCCAGCCTAAAATAGTCGAATAGGCAAAGAAGATCACCCCGAAAGTCACCACCCAGCCCCCGATTCCCGGCAGCAGTTTGTCGAATACGCTAATGGTCAGTACTGCACCGTTCTGATCACCAAAAGACTGGCCGGCCATAATAAAGCCCATGACCAGCACAATACCGGTAATTGAACAGACAATAATGGTGTCAATAAAGGTACCAGTCATTGAAACCAGACCCTGACGTGCCGGATGGTCGGTTTTGGCCGCAGCGGCAGCAATTGGCGCAGAACCCATACCGGCTTCATTGGAGAAGACCCCGCGCGCAACACCATAACGGATCGCGGCACCAATCGCACCACCTGCGGCAGCTTCACCGGTAAAGGCATAGGTGACAATCATTTTGAGTGCTGGCACCACCAGTTCAAGGTTATTCAGGATGATGACCAAACCACCGGCCATATAACCAACCGCCATAATCGGCACAATAACCGAAGAGGCTTTGGCGATGGATTTAATCCCGCCCAGAATTACCAGGGCTGAAAATACGGTAATGATGATGCCGGTAATCCAGGTTTCCAGGCCAAACCCATTTTCAACGGCCAGTGCTACCGTGTTGGATTGCACCGAGCTACCAATCCCGAAGGAGGCCACTGCACCGAAAAAGGCGAAAATCAGCGCCAGCCATTTCCATTTCAGGCCACGTTCAATGTAATACATTGGACCACCGGACATTTCACCTTTCTCGTTTTTTACCCGGTATTTGACCGCCAAAACACCTTCGCCATATTTGGTCGCCATCCCGAACAGGGCGGTCATCCACATCCAGAATACGGCGCCCGGACCACCAAGTACGCAGGCTGTGGCCACACCGGCAATATTACCGGTACCAATGGTGGCAGAAAGTGCGGTCATGAGGGAGGCGAATTGGGAAATATCGCCGGAATGTTTGTCCGGGTGTTTGCCAAAAACCTGTTTAAAGGCCAACGGCAGCATCCGGAATTGCCAGAACAGCAGGCGGAAGGTCAGGAATATCCCGGTACCGACAATCAGCACCAGCATATATGGGCCCCAGACCCAGCCACTAAGGGTTTCCATGAGTGTTTGTAAATCTTGCATCATTGTTTCTTCTTATGTCTCAAAATAGATATTTTGTTTTCTATATAAGCAATTGATATGCCATGCTCATCCTGAGCAAGAGATATAGTTGCGTGCTGCATTTTTATTTGTTACACAGAATTTATGTTTTGACAAGAAAATTGATATAAACCTTGTCAATCCTCCCTTTGGATAAATTGATAACTTTTTGTTATAAGAAAAATAAATTAAATTTAATTATTCCGCAGAAAATATAGATGAAGCGGCATTTCTTTTTGTTTTCTGATTTCTTTTACGTTAGTTTGTCGTGGTTAACACTGAAGTTGAATTCAATAATGTCGTATCAAAATACAAATTCGTCACAAGAAAAAGGCGATCTGCAGCGAAGCTTATCTAACCGGCATTTACAGCTGATTGCCATTGGTGGCGCCATTGGAACAGGACTGTTCATGGGCTCAGGCAAAACCATCAGCCTGGCCGGGCCATCGATCCTGATTATTTATATGATTATTGGTTTTATGGTGTTCTGCGTGATGCGGGCGCTGGGCGAACTGTTGCTGTCCAATCTGCAATATAAATCCTTTATTGATTTCAGCACCGACCTGATTGGCCCGTGGGCCGGCTATTTTGTTGGCTGGACCTACTGGCTGTGCTGGATCACCATCGGGATTGCAGACCTGTCGGCAATTATTTATTACCTGCAATTCTTTAATGGCGGGATGCCGTTTACGCCTGAAGAAGGGGTGATGATCAGTATTGCAGCTATTGTCTTCATTATGGGCTTGAACCTGGTGACCGTGAAGCTGTTTGGTGAAATGGAGTTCTGGTTTGCGCTAATTAAAATTATTGCCATTATTGTGCTGATTGCAGTCGGTTTATGGATGATTTTTACCGGCTTTACCTCAGATGCCGGCACAGTGGCATCCTTTACGCATATCTGGAGTCATGGCGGCTTGTTCCCGACAGGTACTATGGGCTTCCTGGCCGGTTTCCAGATTGCGATTTTCGCCTTTGTTGGGGTAGAACTGGTCGGTACCACAGCGGCTGAAACTAAAGACCCAGAGAAAAACCTGCCGAAAGCGGTGAACTCGATTCCGGTACGTATCATCATTTTCTATGTATTGGCCTTATTAATTGTGATGTCGGTAACGCCATGGAACCAGATTGATCCGAATATCTCGCCGTTTGTCAACTTGTTCAGTCAGGCGGGTATTGCGGCCGCGGCGATTATCATGAATCTGGTGGTGCTGTCTTCGGTGATGTCGTCGATGAACAGTGGTGTATTCTCAACCAGCCGGATGCTGTTTGGTCTGTCACGTGAGCAGCAGGGCCCTAAAGCTTTTGGCCGTTTAAATAAACGTGCAGTACCAGCCAATGCGTTGTATTTCTCGGCGGTGTGTCTGCTGTTGGGTGCAGCGTTACAATACTTTGTACCCGATACCGTGAAAGCCTTTACGTTGGCGACCACGCTTTCGACCATTCTGTTTATTTGCGTCTGGCTGATTATTATCTGGAGCTATATTGTCTATTACAAAACCCGTCCGGAACTGCATGCCCAGTCGACTTTTAAATTGCCGGGTGGCCTGTTCACCTGCTGGATGGTGATCATCTTCTTTATTAGTATGATCTATGTGCTGTCTCTGGAGTCAGATACCTTGCAAGCCTTAATGATCAGTCCGATCTGGTTTGTGATTCTGCTGATTGGCTATTTCGGTTTCTATAAGCCAAAACAGAAATAAGCCATTGCACAACAAAAAACGTCAGTGTCCAACTGGCGTTTTTTTATGGCACAAGCTAATCTCTAGCGTTTAACACTTTGGTCACAGCAGTGATCGCGTTATACTTCATGGAAAATTTTAAATAGGTGGTCAGATGCGTTCTGTCATTTGCTGCATCAGTTTATTGACAGCCAGTTTTGTACTGGTCGGTTGTGGTCAATCGGGAGCTTTACAGTTGCCGAGTGATCCAAATTACGACAAACGTGCCAAATATCTGTTATATCCCAATGTCGATTCAGAGCAACATCCTGAAGAGCCGACACCTGCACCGGTACAGCAACAGTTTGCTGCACCTGTAGCTTCGAATTCCACGACGACACCTTAACGTTCATAGAAAGGATACATTCATGAGTTTCACCCGCATCAATGGGGTTTTGCACGCCGAACAATGTTCTTTACAACAGCTGGCGCAGCAATTTGGCACACCACTTTATGTTTATTCAAAAGCAACCTTTGAAAAGCATTATTTAGATATGGATCGTGCTTTTGGCTTTATCGACCATCAAATCTGTTTTGCGGTCAAGTCAAACTCCAATATTGCGGTGCTGAATGTATTGGCCAAGCTCGGTGCGGGTTTTGATATCGTGACCGGCGGCGAGCTGGCACGCGTATTGAAAGCCGGTGGTGATGCTTCGAAAATCGTTTTTTCTGGTTTGGGCAAAACCGAAGCTGACATTAAAAAAGCACTGGAAGTGGGCATTGCCTGCTTTAACGTTGAATCCTATGCAGAGCTGGATCGGATTCAGAAAGTGGCGGCTGAACTGAAGGTTAAAGCGCCAATTTCTTTACGAGTGAATCCGGATGTCGATGCCAAAACCCATCCTTATATTTCAACCGGTTTAAAAGAAAACAAATTCGGTATTCCATCAGATAGTGTATTTGATACCTATCAATATGCGGCATCGTTACCTAATCTGGACATTGTCGGGATTGACTGCCATATCGGTTCACAGCTGACTGAAACCCAGCCTTTTGTTGATGCGCTGGATCGGGTCATGCTGATGATTGAGCAGCTGAAACAGATGGGCATTACACTCAAACACATTGATATTGGTGGTGGTTTGGGCGTGACCTATAAAGATGAAACTCCGCCATCGGTTGAAGAATATGCCAATGCACTGCGCCCGGCTTTAGAAAAACTGGGCCTGAAAGTGTATATGGAACCGGGCCGGAGTATTTCCGCCAATGCCGGTGTGCTGCTGACCAAAGTCGATTTACTCAAACCGACCAATCACCGTAATTTCGCAATTATTGATGCGGCAATGAATGACCTGATTCGTCCTGCTTTATATGAAGCGTGGATGGACATTCAGCCGGTGACGCCACGTACCGATGTCGAAACCCAACAGTGGGATGTAGTCGGTGCCATCTGTGAAACAGGTGATTTCCTTGGTAAAGAGCGTGATCTTGCCATTCAGGAAAACGATGTACTGGCAGTGCTGGGTGCCGGCGCTTATGGTTTTGTGATGAGCTCCAACTACAACAGCCGTGGCCGTGCTGCAGAAGTGATGGTCGATGGTGATCAGGCGCATCTGATTCGTGAACGTGAAACCATTGAATCACTCTGGGAACGTGAGCGTTTATTGCCTTAAGGAGTAAATCAGGATGTTTTTAGAATTTACCAAGATGCATGGTCTGGGCAATGACTTTATGGTGGTTGATTTAATCAGCCAGCGCGCCTATTTCGATAGCCTGACCATTCAGCGTCTGGCCGACCGTCACTTTGGTGTCGGGTTTGACCAGTTGCTGGTGGTTGAGCCACCTGATGTTCCGAATGCCGATTTTAAATACCGTATTTTTAATGCCGATGGCTCAGAAGTCGAGCAGTGTGGTAATGGCGTACGCTGTTTTGCGCGTTTTGTGCATGAGCGCCAGCTGACCAGTAAAACCAAAATCAAGGTGCAAACCAAAGCCGGGATTGTTGAGCCGGAACTGGGTCAAAATGGCTGGGTGCGGGTAAATATGGGGCAGCCGAAATTCCTGCCGCAAGAAATTCCGTTTATTGCCGATGAACCGGATAACTTATATGACCTGATGCTGGCCAATGAAGAGAAGCTGAGCATTGATGTGGTCAATATGGGTAATCCACATGCTGTGACCATTGTGCAGGATATTCTGACGGCTGATGTCGCACGTTTAGGTCCACAAATTGAATCGCATGAGCGTTTCCCGCAGCGCGTGAACGCCGGTTTTATGCAAATTCTGGATGAACAGCATGCCCGTTTACGTGTGTTTGAACGTGGTGTCGGTGAAACGCTGGCCTGCGGTACGGGCGCGTGTGCAGCAGCAGTTTCAGGCATGCGCCGTGGCTTACTGGCCAGCAAAGTTGAAATTGAACTGGCGGGTGGCAAGTTACAGATCGAATGGAAAGAAGGCGATGTGGTCTGGATGACCGGTCCAACTGCCAATGTCTATGAAGGCCGTCTGGATTTACGTTATTTCCAGGGCTAATCTGACCATTTCCTATACAAAAGCACCGTTCTATTCACGGTGCTTTTTTATGTTAGGATGATTTGAGTTTTGCCTGCAGAGCCATGATGATGCATAAACTTGTTTTTCTGCCGGGTGCCTCAGGTAGTCAGCAATTCTGGCAGCCGTTAATGGCCCGGTTGCCAGCATCGGCCCGGAAAACCGTGATTGCTTATCCTGGTTTTGATGGGGTAGAAGCCGATGCCAGCATTCAGAGTCTGGCCGATCTGAAAACGCGGGTGATCAGTCAGATTGAAGAGGACAGCATTCTGATTGCCCAGTCGATGGGCGGAGTGTTGGCCATAGCCGCTGCATTGCAGCAGCCGAATAGACTTCGGGCCTTGGTGTTAATGGCTACTTCGGGCGGACTGGATTTAACTTCGTTTCAGGCCAAAGACTGGCGTGAGATTGAACCCCTGCAATGGGCCAAGCTGCCGCAGTGGTTTGTGGAAGATCAGACCTATTATCATCCGGAACAATTGGCCAGTATTGATCTGCCGGTGTTATTGCTTTGGGCCGATCAGGATGAATTGAGTCCGGTTGCCGTTGGTGAGTTTCTGGCCCGGCAGTTGCCGAATGCCCGATTGGTGATTATGCCCGATGCTGATCACTGGTTTGCATCCTCGCAGGCTGAACGTGTCGCCGGGGAGATCAACCGTTTTTTACACGACTATTTTTGCAAAGCTACTTTTTAAAAGACAATTTTTTACCAGAACATAGGATGGTGTGATGAAGTTAAGTGCTGAACAGTTACTGGAGATGTGGCTGAAACAACGCGAAATCCAGCATCAGTCGGCACATACTTTGCATGCTTATGCACGTGATGTTGGTGATTTCCTTCATTTTTGTCAGCAGAAAAACATGCCGCTGGCCGATGTGGAAACCGCTGACTTGCGTGAGTTTCTGGCGCATAAGGTCGAAGCGCAGCAGTTGAGTTCCAGCAGTTTGCAGCGCATGTTGTCTTCTATTCGCCAGTTTATGAAATGGGCTGAACAGGGGGGTTATTTGGCGTTTAATCCGGCTGATGATTTTCAGCTAAAACGTCAGCCACGTCCTTTGCCGGGCATGGTCGATATTGAAACGGTACAGCAGATTTTAGATCAGCCAGAGCCGGAGTCAGAGCGGCAAAAACAGCTCTGGGTCCGTGATAAAGCGATTTTAGAGCTGCTGTATTCCAGTGGATTGCGCCTGGCGGAAGTACAGGGCTTAAGAATTAAAGATCTGGATTTTAACCGGCAGTTATTGCGGATTACCGGTAAGGGCAATAAAACCCGGGTGGTACCGTTTGGTTCTAAAGCCAAAGACAGTGTGATGCGCTGGCTACAGATTTATCCGCTGTGGCAGGGTGATTTTGTCCCGGATGCGCAGCTGTTTATTACGGAAAAAGGTCAGCCACTCGGTGCGCGGCAAATTGAAAACCGGGTCAAGTTGCAGGCCCAGCGTGCTGGTGTCAATGTCGATTTGCATCCGCACTTATTGCGACATTGTTTTGCCAGCCACATGTTATCTAATAGCCGTGATTTGCGTGCGGTGCAGGAGATGTTGGGGCACAGTAATTTGACCACCACGCAAATTTATACTCATGTCGATTTTGATCATTTGGCGCAGGTTTATGATCAGGCTCATCCAAGGGCGCAGCGCAAAGAGCAGGGCTGAATTGAGGCAAGTGAAAAGGACTTTCAATTCACGGGTGAAAGACTAGAATAGAGGTGTCAGGCATGAGCATGTGCCACCATTGTAGAATAAAAATAAAGGTGGAGATGGCGTATAAAGAGGGTTAATTTTTGACTCGAGTAATATTCAGAGCGAGCACAAAAATTCCGAGGACCCAACCTGATTGATGATTTGGGAAAAATGTAAAGGCATAGATATGATTTCGGATATTCAACAAAAATATGAACAGCTGAGTCCGGCGCAAAAAGAAATTTTTGCCGGTTATGGTTTAAGACAGGTGAAACACTTTGTGGAAATTAACCTGCCAGCTATGCAGGCCATTTTACCTGAACAGGCCGTGATTCAAGGCATTAACGCACAAGGTAAGGTGCAGGCGGTTCATACGGAAACAGGTCAAGGCTATTTATGGATTTCCGATCGTCAGTGGCAGGAAAGCCAGCAATTGACCCAAACCGTCGATGCAACTGAAGATTTTATGCAGGTCTGGAAAGTGTTTAATCTGGCTGAATATGACCTGATTGATTTAAGCCACGTGCACCGCGACTTTTTGGATGGTCAGCAGGCTTAAATATAAGTACTGCGTGCAGCATAGCAAGAGAAGGTTATCTTGCGTGCTGCAACTTAACAATCTTCAAAATCGCCAACTAGGCTTATAAATCTTCCAGCGGCAGCTGAAAACTCTGTTTAATAATTTGACTTGGCAAATCGGTTTTGACACTGGTGATGCCATTTTTTTTGGTTAAATGGGTGGACTGAAATTTACGATAACTTTCTAAATCGGGCACCACCACTTTCAGCATCGCATCGCATTCCCCCAAAATAATATAGCACTCCATCACCTGCGGTAATTCTTTCATCGCCTCAATGAAGGTATCAATAGTTTCGGCATCCTGCCCGACCAGCCAGATCCGGGAAAATAAAATCAGTTGAAACCCAATCTTATGCGGGTCCACCACCGTAGTGTAATTCTGGATTACTCCGGCTTCTTCTAAAATTTTCACCCGTCTTAAGCAGGAGGACGGCGACAGGCCAATTTCACGGGCCAAATCGTTATTCTGAATGCGGCCATTGTTCTGTAAAGCTCGAATGATATTTTTGTCGATGCGATCCAGCTTTATTCGAACAGACTTTGGATATTGCTTCATAAATTAGAAGATAATTTGAAAAATTATTTAGATTATAGAATATTTGAAATCCTATTTTATAGCGTTTCGCAGATACTAATTTTCACTTTCTCAAGTACGACGGGAAAAAGGAAATGTCTGTATGGGTACTTTTTGCATTGACTGTGTTGCCGCTGATTTTTACGCCGGGGCCGGATATGTTATTCATTTTGTCGCAAGTGATGGGTAAAGATGCAAAAGCAGGCATGATGGCCACAATCGGTGTATGTTGTGGTTATCTAGTGCATTCGATTCTGGTGGCGTTGGGAATTGCCGCGATAATCGTGTCCTTTCCGCTGTTATTTGAGGCGATTCGCTGGTTAGGTATCGCATATTTGCTGTATTTGGCGGTGGGTTTATTCAAGTCGGTATTGAGCAAGAAAAAGCTGGCGATTGAAAGTCGCAGCAGCAGTCATCCGGTGCGCAAAGGATTTTTTACGGCACTGTTGAATCCGAAAGGCATGCTGATTTACTTTGCGATTTTGCCGCAGTTTATTGATAAAACTGGAAATACCGTTACCCAAGGCTTGTTATTGTCCTGCATTTTTATTGGACTGATTTTTATTGTGTACTGCGCATTAAGTCTGATCTTTGCCAAAATTACCCAGAAAACCCAGCTGGATGAACGCAAACAGAAGTGGATTGATGGTACATCTGGTGGTTTACTGGCGCTGGCGGCCAGCTGGTTAATGGTTAATTAAACCTTGAAATTTAGAAAAAGCATGTCCTAGGTCGACATGCTTTTTTATATGGAGAGCGTGAAAAAGAGAATTGTTACAAAAACAGAAATGAACCGATGGTCATCTTAGACCAAAGTCTGGCAGAGCATACAAACTGCTATCCTAAATGACATCAAAATAGCCAGGTTTTGGCTTACTATGGTAAAAAATGAATAATAATTCATTTTATTGTGTTGGCTAGTTAATCAGAACAACTGATGTGATACATAAGATAAAAAGATAATATAAATCAATGGTTAAAATATAGCTTAATCTGGCTGAAATATAGCTGGGTTAAGCTGGATGAAAAAAGTATGAACGCAACGTTCAGCTATTTTTACGCATTTTTACAGCTTCTTGGGCAATTGTGACTTGACCGAAATGCCAAACCCATTGCAAGATAAGACACCTACAAAAATTTAAGTGAAGAGTTATCTTAACTTTTCTTATCTTTTACATTTACTAAAACAGCCGAGGATTACATGAAGGCTCTTGTTGCTGTAAAACGTGTGGTTGATGCCAACGTTAAAGTTCGCGTTAAACCGGACAATAGTGGGGTTGACCTTACTAACGTTAAAATGTCAATTAACCCATTCTGTGAAATCGCCGTGGAAGAAGCGGTTCGTCTAAAAGAAAAAGGAACAGTTTCAGAAATCGTTGTTGTTTCTATCGGTCCTAAAGAAGCGCAGGAACAAATCCGTTCTGCTATGGCGCTTGGTGCTGACCGCGGTATTTTAGTTGAAACTGCAGATGAAATTGGCGCACTTGAAGTGGCTAAAATTTTAAAAGGTGTTGTTGAGCAAGAGCAGCCACAACTGATCCTTTTAGGTAAACAGGCAATCGATGATGACTCAAACCAGGTGGGTCAGATGTTGGGTGCTTTACTGGGCGCAGGTCAAGGTACATTCGCTTCTGAAGTGAAAGTAGACGGCGACAAAGTACAAGTGACACGTGAAATCGATGGCGGTTTACAAACTGTTGAATTATCACTGCCAGCAATCATCACGACTGACTTGCGTTTGAATGAGCCACGTTATGCGGCACTTCCAAACATTATGAAAGCGCGTAAAAAACCGCTGGATACCAAGTCTCCTGCAGATTACGGTGTATCAGCCGGGACTAAACTGAAAACTGTAAAAGTTGAGTCACCAGCTGAACGTAAAGCGGGCGTACAAGTGAAGTCTGTAGATGAGCTTGTTGAAAAATTAAAAAATGAAGCGAAAGTGATCTAATACAGAAGGATATAAATCATGAGTATTTTAGTTATCGCTGAGCACGACAACAAAGCACTAAATGGTGCAACGTTAAACGTTGTGGCTGCAGCTCAAAAAATCGGTGGTGATATCACTGTATTGGTTGCTGGTTCTGGCGCGCAAGCAGTTGCTGATCAGGCAGCTAAAGTTGCGGGCGTGAGCAAAGTATTACTGGCTGATGATGCTGCCTATGCAAATCAGCTGGCTGAAAATGTCGCAAAACTGGTTGCTGAATTGGGTAAAGGCTATAGCCATATCCTTGCAGCATCTACCACGACAGGTAAAAACATTTTACCTCGCGCTGCAGCATTGCTGGATGTCAGCATGATTACTGACATTATTGCAGTGGACAGCCCAAACACATTCAAGCGTCCAATTTATGCCGGTAACGCGATTGCAACTGTTGAATCTTCAGAAGCAATTGTTGTAGGTACTGTACGTGGTACAGCATTTGATGCGGTTGCTGCGGAAGGTGGTTCAGCTGCGGTTGAAGCAGCAGCTTCTACAGGCGATGCAGGTATTTCTAAGTTTGTGAACGAAGAAATCGTGAAATCTGAACGTCCTGAATTAACAGCTGCGCGTATTGTAGTATCTGGTGGTCGTGGTGTAGGTTCAGGTGAGAACTATCACAAAGTACTTGATCCACTGGCAGACAAACTGGGTGCAGCACAAGGTGCATCTCGTGCAGCGGTTGATGCGGGCTTCGTGCCAAACGATATGCAGGTTGGTCAAACAGGTAAAATTGTTGCGCCTGATCTGTACATCGCTGTAGGTATCTCAGGTGCGATTCAGCACTTGGCCGGTATGAAAGACTCTAAAGTGATCGTTGCGATCAACAAAGATGAAGAAGCACCAATTAATGCAGTAGCTGACTACTGGTTAGTAGGTGACTTGAACACTGTAGTTCCAGAATTGGTTTCTAAAATCTAATTCCTGAACTTCGATTAAAAAGACGCTCTTGCGCAAGCAGTAAAAGTTTTTACTTTGCTGTTTTGTTCAGGGGCGTTTTTTATTCTGTAATTTTTTATCGGAATTCATCAAAATTTAACATTTTTAGTATTGTTAAATTCAATAAACAGCAGAAGAGTCTAAAAATTATGCTAGTATGCCGGTTTTTGAAATCTTTGATTTCGTCAGCCGGAGTCTCCCATTGAGTTTTGATACCCGATTGTCCAATCAAGTCTTTATCTTATTTCTGCTGTGTCTAGGTTTGCCATTCCTGGTCGATTTGCATCTGCCACTTTTAGATGGTCAGCTCGTGCGTGGCGTTGAAAATGTTCAGGCTTTCTTATTATTGTTCTGTGCAATATTCAGTTATTTTTATATCCGTCCTTTTGATTTGGCGGATGGACAAAAGCAGTTCTGGTTATGGGCAATTTGCTGGTGGCTATTGTTGTTTGGCCGCAGTATCAGCTGGGGGCGAGATTATTTTCCGGAAGTGCCGAAAGTGTATTTCAGAGCGATTTCAATTGTGCTGATTGCGCCTGTGGTGTTTATGCTGTTCTCTCGTCATTTGTGTGCCGAAATTGTGCGTAAATTTAAGTCGGTATCCTTGCCGCTCTGGGTTTTAATTTTGAGTGTAGTCGGTCTAATTGCCGCAGATTCTATCGAACATGGCCGTGCCATCAGCTTTATTTTCCTGCACGATGTGGCTTATAAAGATTTTATGGAAGAAATGTATGAATTCCCGTTAATCCTGGGCTTATTCATGATGACTCTGCATATTATGAAGCAGGATAAACCGCCAGTGGTGGCCGAGCCAGTATATCTGGAGCTGGATGATCACGAAGCGGTGGCCAAGAACTAAGTCGGTTTCACATCATGCTCTCAAATATAAATCATGCCTTGTCCGAGGCATGATTTTTTTATGTCTTTTATTTCAAAAAAGAAGATTGCTTGATCCAAGGCCAATTTTGTCGCAAAGCGTATATTTTATGCATAGCGCAATATTGATCAAATGAGCAGAAATGCCATGTGGCGCGATGGATTTCACAGCTGGATATGCTGATGAAAAGTAGCTGCAAGACCGATTGGCAAAAATAGCTTAAAAATGTACCAAAAACTCATCTTTAAACATTAGAAAATTAACGAGATTAAGATGAACAGGATGACACAAAAATAGGACTATTTATGCTATAATTCCCAGCTAAATTTTCGTTTTTTAACTCAAGTTTTGAGTTAAATTTTTTGCCAAATTTACGATATAAAATGCGGGCAGAAATCTGCTTGTATAACAAGGAGTATGCATGAGCGTATCGGAAATTAGACCGATTGCCATTGAGGATGAACTCAAGCATTCATATCTCGATTATGCAATGAGCGTGATTGTGTCACGGGCATTGCCAGATGTACGAGATGGTTTAAAACCTGTTCATCGTCGTGTGCTTTATGCAATGCACGAATTGGGCAATGACTACAACAAAGCCTACAAAAAGTCTGCCCGTGTTGTGGGTGATGTGATCGGTAAATACCATCCACACGGCGATTTTGCAGTCTATGAAACCATCGTTCGTATGGCGCAAGACTTCAGTCTGCGCTATCAACTGGTGGATGGTCAGGGTAACTTTGGTTCGATTGATGGCGATAGTGCGGCCGCAATGCGTTATACCGAAGTACGTATGACCAAGCTGGCCCATGAACTCCTGGCCGATCTGGAAAAAGATACCGTAGATTGGGTCGATAACTACGATGGCTCGGAGCGTATTCCTGACGTTCTGCCAACCCGTATTCCAAACCTGCTGGTGAATGGTTCTGCCGGTATTGCTGTCGGTATGGCGACCAACATGGCACCGCATAACCTTACCGAAGTGATTAATGCCTGCCTGGCCTATGCCGATAATCCGAATATCAGCATTGAAGGCCTGATGGAACACATCAGTGGTCCAGACTTCCCGACAGGCGGCATCATTTACGGTAAATCGGGCATTGTCGATGCTTACCGTACCGGTAAAGGCCGTTTGCATATCCGTGGTAAATATCATTTTGAAGAAGACCAGAAATCTGGTCGTACCACCATTGTCTTTACTGAAATTCCGTATCAGGTTAACAAAGCCAAAACCATTGAGCGTATTGCTGAACTGGTTAAAGAGAAAAAACTGGAAGGAATCTCGGAGTTACGTGACGAGTCCGATAAAGACGGTATGCGCATTGCGATTGACTTGAAACGTGGTGAGAACGCCGAAGTCATCGTCAATAACCTGTTCCTGAACACGCAGCTGGAAAACTCGTTCAGCCTCAACATGGTCTGCCTCGACAACGGCCAGCCAAAACTGATGAACCTGAAAGACATCATTGCTGCGTTTATCCGTCACCGCCAGGAAGTGGTGACTCGCCGTACCATGTATGAACTGCGCAAAGCACGTGAACGCGGTCATATCTTGGAAGGTCTGACCGTTGCTTTGGCGAATATTGATGCCATCATCGAAACCATTAAAACTTCTGCCAACCCGGCCGAAGCGCGTGAGCGTTTACAGGCTGGCGAATGGGCCGCTGGTGGTGTGGTGGCATTGCTGGAAAAAGCCGGTTCCGTGTCTATTCGCCCGGATGAAATTGAAGGTGAAGATTTAAGCCGTCCATTTGGTTTAGATGGAGATGTTTACCGTCTTTCTCCAGCGCAGGTCGGTGCGATTCTGGAACTGCGTTTACACCGCTTAACCGGTCTGGAACAAGACAAGTTACATGCAGAATATTCTGAAATTCTGGCGCAAATCGCCGAATACACTGCTATTTTAAATGACTTTAATTTATTGATGGCGGTGATTCGTGAAGAGCTGGCGCTGGTATTGCAGCAATATGGCGATGCACGTCGCACTGAAATTGTTGAATCCCGCATCGACTTCTCGCGTGAAGATTTAATTCCTGAAGAGCAGGTGGTGTTAACCGTTTCACAATCCGGTTATGCCAAGACTCAGCCATTGTCCGATTATCAGGCTCAGCGCCGTGGTGGTCGTGGTAAGTCTGCCACAAGCATGAAAGAAGATGATTATATCCAGCATCTGATTGTCACCTCGAACCACGCGACCGTACTGTGCTTTACCGATGTCGGTAAGGTCTATCGCCTGAAAGTATTTGAAGTGCCACAAGCTTCACGTGGTTCGAAAGGCCGTCCAATGGTCAACCTGTTGCCATTAGATGCCAATGAAACCATTACCGCGATTCTGCCAGTAATTGATGCACCGAAGAAATTCAAAGAGCGTCTGGCCGATTTCCGTAGTTTTGTGAAAGCCAACTCAGCACAATTACAGCAAAATCAAGTGATTGCTAGCCATTATGCCGAACTTGAAGCCGCGTTTGCAGAACTGGCAGATGGTGATGATCTGTCGGATGCCTTGCGTGTTCAGTTAAAGCAGCTGGGCCTAGAGCTGTCAGCCACAGACCTGGATGATGAAATTGTTGCAGAATTTGCCGAGCAGGCTGAAAATCTGCGCAAAAACTTCTATGTGTTTATGGCAACAGCGTCTGGTACGGTTAAACGTGTCGAGCTGGAGCAGTTCAGCAATGTGCGTTCTAACGGTTTACGTGCCATTGAACTGAACGAAGAAGACACCCTGATTGGCGTGGCGATTACCGATGGCGAACAGCAAATCATGCTGTTCTCGAATGAAGGTAAGGCGATCCGTTTTGCTGAAACTGATGTTCGTGCCATGGGCCGTTCAGCCAAGGGTGTGCGTGGTATGCGTGTCACCATTGGGGCAGCGCAAGCGGAAGAAGCCGAAGACGATACAGCCGATAGCGAAGATGATGCAACCGACAGCAATTTTGTGAGCCGGATTGTATCGCTGGTCGTGGTACCAGAAACCGGTGAAGTGCTGTGTGCATCCGCCAATGGTTATGGTAAACGTACTCCGGTCGATGACTTCCCGACCAAAAAACGTGGCGGTAAGGGTGTAATTGCAATCAAGACCTCTGAACGTAACGGTGAACTGGTCGGCGCGGTGGCCATTGATGCTTCGAAAGAATTGATGCTGATTTCGGATGGCGGTACGCTGGTACGTACCCGTGCTTCGGAAGTGGCGGAAACCGGTCGTAATGCGCAAGGTGTACGTTTAATCCGTTTAGGTGAAAACGAAACGCTGGTGGGTGTAGAAGCGATTGAAGCCGTGGAAGAAGATGAATTTTCTGAAGATTTAGCTGATGAAAATACAGCTTTAGATACGCTAGAGACCGATGCAGCATCTGCTGAGCAGGATGAAAAACCGGCTGAAGAATAATTTCTCTTCTCATGAAAAGGACGCTTCGGCGCACTGCTGTCCCATAGTTTGCTTTAAATAAAAAAACCTGAGTCCTAACAGTTAAAATATGAGTGTAAACAAACACTTTAACGACCAGGATTCAGGTTTTGTCACATCAGAATACCGTATTTCATGA
>NZ_VPBA01000048.1:0-16654 GCF_013418945.1 Acinetobacter sp. YH12112
TAATTCAAGTGAATTTGTTTGAAAGAAGAACTTTAAAAGCTTTATTTTCACCCGATAAAATACCCATAAAACAAGAGGAAGCTCAAATGAGCTTCCTCTTGTGAAAAATTGTGGGACAGCAATGGCCTCTTCAGACTCCTTTGAGACATTTGAAACTACGCGCTTCGCTTGTCTTACGTAATTTTTACAACCGTGCATAAAAAAGAATCCCCAAAAATGGAGATTCTTTTTGCATGAAAGCCTACGCGGACTTCGTCCTTGTCTTGCGTAAAACTTAAAGCAGCGCTTTAAGTTTTACTCAGGCTTTAGCCCTTCGGCTTTTTCTAAGGTTTCGTCATTATTGAAGAATTTTTCGCGCTGTTCTTCCAGAAACTTTTTCGCATCTGCTTCAAACACATTTAAACGCTTTTCATTGATCAGCGTGGTCTGATGTTTCAGCCATTCGTTCCAGGCCTGTTTAGATACGGTATCAAATAATTCCTGACCTTTGGCACCCGGGAACGGGGCAAAGTCCAAGCCTTCCATTTCTTGTTGATACTTACGGCAAAATACTTGTCGAGACATATCCATACTCCGAATTTAAGATTAAGCGTAAAGTTGCTCTAAACGGGCGTGGGCGCGTTCAATCGCAGCAGCGACTTGTGCCGGAGCAGTCCCCCCAATATGGTTACGTGCATTCACTGAAGCTTCCAGAGTCAAGGCTTTTTCAAATACATCGGCCTGAATCAGGTCAGAGAACTGCTGCAGCTGTTCCAGGGTCAGTTCAGACAGGTCTTTGCCTTCCTGTACGCCCAGTGCGACCGCTTTACCAACAATTTCATGGGCATCACGGAAAGCAACGCCATTTTTCACCAGGTAATCCGCAAGGTCGGTTGCAGTAGAGAAACCACGCAGCGCCGCTTCACGCATTTCTGCAATGTTAGGCACCAATGCCGGAATCATGTCAGCAAACGCCATCAGTGAACCACGTACAGTATCAATTGCATCAAACAGAGGCTCTTTGTCTTCCTGGTTGTCTTTGTTATAGGCCAGTGGTTGACCTTTCATCAGGGTCAACAGGCTCATTAAATCACCATAAACACGGCCGGTTTTACCGCGAACCAGTTCAGGGACATCCGGGTTTTTCTTTTGCGGCATGATTGATGAGCCGGTACAGAAACGGTCAGGAATATTCACAAATTTAAACTGGGCTGAGGTCCACAGAATCAGTTCTTCCGACATACGCGACAGGTGCATCATAATCAGCGATGCAGCGGCGTTAAATTCAATCCCGAAATCACGGTCTGATACAGCATCTAACGAGTTTTCAGATACAGCTTCAAAGCCCAACAATTCTGCGGTAAAAGCACGGTCAATTGGGTAAGTGGTGCCTGCCAAAGCAGCAGAACCCAAAGGCATACGATTAACACGTTTGCGGCAGTCAATTAAACGCTCAGAGTCACGTACCAACATTTCGAACCATGCCATAAGGTGATGACCAAAAGTCACAGGCTGTGCGGTTTGCAAATGGGTAAAACCAGGCATAATTGTATGCGTGTTTTTGGCTGCCAAGCTCAAAATGCCGTGTTGTAATTTTTTTAATAATTCTAAAATGGCATCAATTTCGTCACGGACATACAAACGAATATCGGTTGCCACTTGGTCGTTACGGCTACGACCAGTGTGTAATTTTTTACCTGTAATGCCAATACGCTGAGTAAGGCGCGATTCGATGTTCATGTGGACATCTTCAAGGTCAATACGCCATTCAAATTGACCTGCTTCAATTTCAGCCTGAATGGTATTTAAACCTTGGATAATATCGTCACGCTCTTCAGTCGTAAGTACGCCTACTTTGGCAAGCATCGTTGCATGCGCAATTGAGCCAGCAATATCTTGTTTATAAAAGCGTTGGTCAAATTGAACAGATGCTGTAAATTCAGCAACAAAAGCATCAGTCGCTTCAGAGAAACGACCGCCCCACATACCCGAAGTTTGGGCTTGTGACGGATTTGAGGAATTAGAAGATGTGGTCATATCGGCTCAATAGAATAAAAAGCAATAATTTGAAAACGAGTATAACAAATTCGGAATCACTTGCCGAAGGGCAGGTGAGATCATCTTTTGCAGATACGGCTGATGAAAAAAATTACAGTTATTTTTTTACGAAAATAGGGCGTTGGCAACATCTAATTGAATTATTTATTGCCAGCAATGTATTGGCCATGGTGCTGGCACTGGCTGAAGCGCAAGGCTGGCAGGCATTAACCGGTTCACGACTGCTGCAATATGTGCTGTACATTAACTGGGTGTTACTGGCCTTTACTGCCTTTATTGAATATTTTCAAAGACGTTTGGGTCGGATGAGTCTGGGCTTTTCGCTCGGTTTTGGTTTTTTATTGCTACAGCTGATTGTACTGGTGACTACTTTAAGCCTGAATCTGCTGACGCATTTTGGCCAGAATTTTCATCTGCGTGACTTGACTGCAGCCGAGCTGGGGGGCGGGCTGGATTTGCATTTAAGTTATGGTATCTTGCTGGGAGCATTCTGTTTTCGCTATTTATATTTGCGCGAACAGAATTATCTGCGCGAGCAAAGTGCTCTAAAGGCCAAGGTGCATGCCTTGCAAGCGCGTATCCATCCGCATTTTTTATTCAACAGTTTAAATAATGTCATTAGCCTGATTGCGATTGATCCTGACAAAGCTGAGCAGATGTTGCTCAATCTGTCACGTCTGTTTCGTGCCAGTTTACAGGAAGTCAAGCTGGTCAAGCTGCAGGAAGAAGTTGAATTATGCCAGCGTTATCTGGAGATTGAGCAGATTCGTCTGGGTGAACGCTTGCAGGTGGAATGGAAAATTGAACAGCCGCAACTGCTCAGTCAGGTACAAATTCCCTTATTAACTTTACAACCTTTACTGGAAAATAGTATTTTTCATGGTGTTGAAAAAATATCCAGACCGAGTACCATTAGCGTATTGGTAGAAATTTTGGAAAATCAAGTCAATATCGTCATTACAAACCCTTACGTAAACGCTAAAATGAATTTACGACAAGGACATGGTATTGCAATTCAAAATGTGCAACAGCGTCTACGCGCCTTTTATGGAAGAAAGGTGGTCTTTCAAACGTATGCAGGGGAGGGCATGTATACCACCGTGGTACAGTATCCATATAAATAAAAAAAAATTCACGTTAAGCTATAAAAATAAATGATTTAACGTAAAGGAGGGATAAATGGATGTTCTGATCTGTGATGATGAACCTCTTGCAACTGAGCGTTTGGCCCGCTTGGTGACTCAACTTGGACATCAGGTGGTGGCAACCGCCAGTCATGGTGAGCAGGCCATTGAGCTAGCAGATGAACATCAGCCAGATGTCGTGTTATTAGATATTCAGATGCCAGAAATGGATGGACTAAGCTGCGCCCAGCATTTGCGCGAGCTTGACCCCATGCCGGCAATTGTCTTTTGTACCGCCTATGATGAGCATGCACTTGATGCATTTAAATCGCAGGCAGAAGGGTATTTGTTAAAACCGGTCATGCAACAGGAATTGCAGCAGGTTTTAGATCACTTAACCAAACTCACGCAAGCCCAGCTGAGTCACATAAAACAAAAAGAAAATATGGAAGAATTGAATATAAAACGCCACCAGATCACGGCGAAAACTTATCGTGGTGTTGAACTGGTGCCTGTAGAAAATATTTATTATTTTTTAGCAGATCAAAAATATGTCACCGTGCGCCATAAAAATGGCAGCGTGCTGATTGACGAAACCTTAAAAGACCTGGAGCATGAATTTGCCGATCAGTTTATTCGGATTCATCGCAATGCACTGGTCTCGATTCATTATCTTGAAGGACTGGAAGTGATTAATACCGGTCAATATCAGGTGCGTTGTCGTGAACTGGAAGAACGTCTGGCAGTAAGCCGTCGTCATTTACCGACCTTAAGAGAACGTATTCAGAAACTGTAAGCACCGGCTGAAATGGCTTTTTCGCCATCTCAGGGTGCAAATTGACTTGCATTTTCAAGCGATCAGGTTAAGTTTAAGGGAATCCTTTTATTTGCTTTCACTGACATGATGAACACCCTGAAAATTGCAACTCGACAAAGCCCGCTGGCATTATGGCAGGCGGAACACATTCGTGCGCGTTTAGAAGCCTTACATGCCGGTCTAAACGTGGAGTTGGTCACCTTTGTGACCCAGGGTGATAAAATTCTCGATACCCCCTTAGCCAAAATTGGGGGCAAGGGACTGTTTGTCAAAGAATTAGAAGCAGCTTTGCTAGATGGTCGTGCTGACCTTGCTGTGCATTCCATGAAAGATGTGCCAATGGCGCTACCAGAAGGCTTAAGCCTGGCGGTGATTTGCGAGCGTGAAGATCCGCTGGATGCCTTTGTGTCCAATACTTATGCCAGCTTTCAGGACTTGCCGCAGGGTGCCAAAGTCGGAACGTCCAGTTTGCGCCGTAAATGCCAGATTTTAAAAGCACGCCCTGACCTGGAGATTATTGATTTGCGCGGTAACGTTGGTACCCGTCTGTCCAAGCTGGATGCAGGTCAATATGATGCGATTATTCTGGCCAGTGCCGGCCTGAAGCGTTTGGGCCTTAGTGAGCGGATTAGTCATACGCTCGCGCCTGAAGTGAGTTTGCCGGCCGTGGGTCAGGGCGCTTTGGGGCTGGAATGCCGGACTAATGATCAGGCCGTACTCGAGCTGATTTTGCCGTTGATGGATGATGAAACCAATGTCTGTGTACGCGCAGAACGTGCGTTTAATGCTTATCTGGAAGGTGGCTGTCAGGTGCCGATTGCCGGTTATGCCACTTTAAAAGATGGCCAGCTGTCGATGGAAGGCCGGGTGGGCAGTGTCGATGGCCAGACCCTGTTAAGCGCACAGCTTAGTGCCGCACCCGAGCAGGCCGAACAGCTGGGTGAACAACTGGCACAGAACTTGTTGGCACAAGGGGCAGGTGAGCTGCTAAAAGCCTTATATTAAGATGCTGTTTATTAATACCCGCCCGGCCGATCGTGCCTGTACCTTGTCACAGGCTTTAAGGCAACAGGCCTGGTCGGTGATTGAGCTGCCTCTGCTGGAATTACAGGCCTGTCCCTGGTCCGATGCATTGGCACAGCTGTACCAGCAATTACTGCAGGCGCAGCGGATTGTGGTGGTCAGCCCGACCGCGGTACACATCGGGATGGAGTATCTGGCGCAAAGCGGTATTCATCTCGATCAATTACAACATTTACAGTGGATTGCGGTTGGTGAAAAAACGGCGCAGGTACTGGCAGAATACGGAATTTCGAGCGCCGTGCCGGAGGTTGAAACCTCGGAAGGGATGCTGGAACTGCCTTTATTAAAATCCCTGGCGGCCGGTTCATGTATTGCCTTCTGGCGCGGTGAAGGCGGTCGTCAGTTTATGATGGACAGCCTGCAACAGGCCGGAATGCAGATTCTGAATTTTATTTTATATCAGCGTCAGTGTCCGGCCGCGTCCATTCAGCAGATGCCCGCGCTATTGCCACAACTGCAGCAGCACCGGGACTATTGGATGCTGATTAGCAGTGAGGCCAGCTGGTTAAACTGGTTGCGGCTGAGTCAAGCGCAAAAAGAATTATTGAACCGGGGACGTTATCTGGTGCTGGGTGACCGCCTGGAAGCGCTGTTGATGGATTATCAACAACAGCATCACACCCGTTTTCAACTGATCAAGTTGACGAATTTAAAAACAGAAACAATACTGCAGCAGATTGAGCTTAAATCAGGACACGCATGAAGAAGCTACTTATTTTATTATTGATCATCGGCTTGGCCTGGATGTTAAAGCTGAGCTATGACGTATTTAAAATAACGGCGCAGCAGTCCGAATTGTCTCAGAGTATGCATCAGGCGGAAAAAAGCCGCGCCAATCTCAATGACCAGCTAGTGGCTTTGCAGCGCCAGAGTAGCAATCCTTCACCGTCAGCATCTTCAAGTGCGCCTGCAACTAATACTACAGTGCAGATCAGCCAGACCACGATCACGCCGCAGCAGATGCTTCAACAGCAGCTGGAACTGATCGAATTTGCCTTAAAGCAGGCGCAATATCCGTATGCACTGGAAAAGTTGGCAGTACTGGATGTTCAGCTGAATCAGTGGGCTTTGTCACCGGCCTTGGCCGAAAGCCTGCATCAAACCCTGAGCAAAGACCGGCAGCTGATCCAGCAATTTGCGGCACAGCGCAGTGCCCAGCAGCAGCAGGTCACTCAGGCTCTACAGCAGCTGGATCAGCTGTTGCGTCAGGAAATCCAGCAGCCACAACTGCAGCCGGCGCAAGAGGCCAATCCGGCCTTCTGGCATAAGTGGTTGAAACTGGAAGCCGCCGAGCAGCCAGCGACTGTACTTAGTCAGCGTCAATTGCTGTTAAAAGAAGCGCAGTTGCGTTTATTACTGGCACGTCAGTTATTAGGACAAGGCCAATATCTGAATTATCAGCAGGAGCTGACTGAAATTTTTCATCTGTTACAGCTGCTGCCGGATCGGGGGGCGCAGCAGTTAAGCGCTGAATTGGCGGAAATTCAGAGCCTGACCGTGATTCCTGTGCCGGTGCTGACCAGCCGCACCTTATTGGATGAATGATCATGAAGCAGATTGTTCTGGCCTATGTTTTGGTCACGTTAGTGCTGGTGGCCTTGCTCAGTGTATTCAGTTATGGCTATGGCGCGGGCTATGTTTACCTGTATTGGCGTGACTGGCAGCTACAGACCAATATCTGGGTGCTTTTAATTTTATTGATGCTGATCAGTCTGGTGGTGCAGCTGATCTGGGCGATGCTAAAGCGTTATTTAAGCCGTGAACAGCGTAAGCAGGCAGCGGTGTTTGATTTCCAGCATTTACATCCTTATGAGCAAATGGCAGTAATCTGGCTGCTGGATGCCGCGCGTGAGCAGGACGCCTTTATCCGTCAGGTATTTAACCAGTCTGGTTTATTAAAAGCCGTGATTCATTCACGCCTGTCACTGATGCAGCAGGATTATCCGGTGGCCTTGCAGATGTTAAACCAGAGTAATGCCATGGCCTTTGAGCTGGCCGAGTTGCAGCGTATTGAAATTTATCTGGCGCAGCAGCAACCGGAAAAAGCCCTGACCCATCTGGAATTTTTAAATGGCCATCAACTGTCGCCGTGGCTCAAAGATGTCAAACAAGCCTATGAGCAGCGCTTAACCGCACTGTGGGGGGAGTTTGCGCTGCAGTATCCATGGTTATATTTGCGTGCGACCCAATATGGACATTTAGGGCTGGACAGTAAGCAGTTATGGCTTGAGCAAATCTTGCAGCATTTTGAGCAGGCCACACCGGAAGCATTGCAGGATTTAAAACAGCGTTATTGCAATCTGTCAGGGCAGATATTTACCCAGCCGTATGCGATTAAAGTGCTGTGGTTAAAAGTGCTGGTACGCTTAAGCGATATGGGAGAGCAGCAGGAGCATCTGGCGGTGCATTTACTGTCTGAACAGTTTCATCAGGATGTGTTCTATTTATGGTTCCAGCAGCAGCTGTTAAAACCGGTACCGGATTATCTCAAGATTGAAGATTATCTGAATCAGTGGGAACAGCAATATCCTGCTTTACCGGTATTGAGTTTTGCCAAATGGCATATATTGGAAGCTACCGGTCGTCATGACGATGCAGCACAGCTTCTGGATTTATATCCGGAACATATTTTAATGAACTATTTAAGAATTAAATCGGCATTAAAAGATCAACCGCATTTACAGCAGCAGTTAAATCTGGTGTTTGAAAATAATAGTCATTTCATGAAAATTAAAATCTAGGTAAAGTCGCATGCAATTAACCGATTATCCAGTAATTCATCAACAAGTGGTGGCATGGGGCGATATGGATGCGCTCGGTCATGTCAATAATGTGATGTATTACCGCTATATTGAAAGTGCCCGCATTCATTATATGGATCAGATCAGAATGATGCAGCAATCCTTTTCGACGGTAGTGGCATCAAATCAGTGCAAATATATGCGTCCGGTATTTTATCCGGATACCTTAAAAATAGGTGTACGGGTTGAGGAAATCCGAAATAGTGCTTTTCGCATGCATTATCTATTATGGAGCGAGCAGCAACAGGCTGTAGTCGCGAGTGCAGAAGCCATCATGGTTTGTGTGAATTCTGAAAGTATGCAGAAAATGCCATTACCCGAGTCGATTCGGCAGCATATTTTGGCTTTGGAAAATAGTGTGGGGCATTATCTGGATTAATTCTAATCCCGAATAAATAGATTATTTATCTCTGTTAATAATTGTTTTTCATTTCAAATAATGATTGAAACTTAATTCATATAAAAATATGATGTATTAATGCAATTGAAGTAAATTAATATAAAAGCATACTTGTGGAGTAAATATGATGCCCGATATTAGTAATTTGTCTGTAGAACAATTAAAGCGCTTGCAGGAAGAAGCGGAAGCATTAATTGCATCGAAAAAGGACCAGGCAGTTGAAGATGCATATAATCAGATTTTGGCAATTGCTGAAAATGCGGGTTTAAGCATTGAACAGATTCTTGAGTTTGGTGCGTCTAAACGTAAAAAGAATGTACGTAAATCGGTAGAGCCGCGTTATCGTAATAAAGCCAATGCCAATGAAACCTGGACAGGTCGTGGTAAGCAACCGCGCTGGTTAGTGGCAGAACTGGAAAAAGGTGCCAAGCTTGAAGACTTCTTGATCTAAACTTCATCAGATTGTCATCTAAGCGCACTAGAGTGTCGAAACCAAGCAGAACTGCTTGGTTTTTTTATGTGTATCCGTTGGTGTTGTAAAAAAAGTGTGCATAATGTGTGCATGAAAATAACAATTTGTTCATGAATGCATTAGATAGGTTGGTCGTGGTGGAATGATAAAGAAACCGAGATACATCACGTGGTGGATTTTCGCCATCATTGCTTTTTTAATTTTTGTGTTATTACAGATTCCTGCAGCTTGGTTAATTTCAAAGTTTTATAAAAACAATCAGAGTTTACATAATGTCAGTGGTAACATCTGGCAGGGGCAGGCAGATTGGCACAAGGGACAGTTGCGTGGCAGCTTAAGCTGGAATACGCGTCCTTTAGACCTGTTATTGCTGAAAGTGGCAGCCGATGTTGAAATCCATAGTGGTCATACCGAATTAAAAGGCGTGATGGGTTACCGTTTTGGGACCTTCATGCTGAACGCTGTACATGGCCGTGTTGCGCCAGAAACTCTAAAAACCCTGGTCGACTGGCAATGGCCGACCAATCCGATTCAATTGCAAAATATCGATCTGAACTATAACAAGCAGCAAGGGTTTGCCCAGGCACAAGGCCAGCTGAACTGGGCCGGCGGGGAGCTGGTGTATCAGTTTGCCCAGCGTCAAGAGCGCATGACCGTACCAACGCTGAAAGGCACGCTGTCGGATGAAAGCGGTAAACTGAAAATTGATGTGCGTGATGCACGTGACCAGAAAATGATAAACCTGAGTCTGGATCAGGAGATGATGCTGGATGTGCAGCTGACCCAGCGTTTATTGATGCATGTTCCTTCTTATGAAGGCAAGGCTGGTGCCGATACCTATGTAATCAGTACCCGCCAGCCGCTGTTCAAGGGAGGCTTCTGATGCAGAAAATCTGGGAACAGTTGCAGACTCTCCAGTTGAAACAGGCCGATCGTGTCGCACCGTTATTGCTGGCGCTGCTGATTCTGTATTTATGCTGGAAGCTGGCCAGTCTGTTCTGGCTATTACTGGCGCCGCCTCAAGCGATGCAACTGGATCGGGTCGAACTGGGTTCGCAGCAGCTGCGTGTACCGAATATCAGCAGTTTTGCCTTGTTTCATGAAGCGAGCCAGCGTACGCAGGCCGAAGACAATCTGAACCTTCAATTACAAGGCGTGATGGTCGGTTATCCCAACCAGTTTTCTTCTGCCGTGCTCAAAGTCAATGAGGTGGCAGAGCGCTATCGCGTCGGCGATGTGATTGAAGGCAGTGGTTATCAGTTGGCTGAAGTGTACTGGGATCGGGTGATTTTGCGTCATAGCAGTGGCGCCACCCGTGAGATAGAGTTTAAAGGCATTGAAAACGGGCTGAATCAGCCGATTGTGCCGACACAAAGCCCAGCTACGCCCAACAGAAATCCGGCACCGGCAACAACTGCGCAAAATGCGATTGGTCAGGCGGTGCAAAAGATTCAGCAAGACCGGGAACGCTATTTACAGGATATGGGTGTAAATAGTGGTAATGGTCAGGGTTATGAAATTACCGCACGGACACCGGCGGCACTCAGAAACAGATTGGGATTACAACCAGGCGACCGGATTTTATCCTTAAATGGTCAGACTGTCGGACAAGGGCAAAATGAAGCCCAATTGCTGGAGCAGGCAAGACAGGACGGTCAGGTCAGACTGGAAGTTCAGCGTGGTGACCAGGTCATCACGGTACAACAAGATTTTAAGTGACGGATTTTTCACCTTATAGGGTTAGGAAACACGGTAGATTATGGCTTTATTAAATCATGAGCGTCCGCTTTGGGCATTGGTGGTCGGCGCACCTCTGGTGGCTATGGTAAGTACGGCGAGCTATGCACAAACCTGGAAAATTAATTTACGTGATGCTGACCTGACTGCATTTATTAATGAAGTGGCCGATATTACCGGTAAGAACTTCGCGGTTGATCCGCGGGTGCGCGGCAATGTCACGGTCATTTCCAACAAGCCGTTGAACCGCAATGAAGTCTATGACCTGTTTCTGGGCGTGCTTAATGTTAATGGGGTAGTGGCCATTCCATCGGGCAATACCATCAAGCTGGTGCCAGATAACAATGTCAAAAGCTCCGGAATTCCATTTGATGCGCGCCAGAATGCGCGTGGCGACCAGATTGTGACCCGGGTCATCTGGCTGGAAAATACCAATGCCAATGACATGATTCCGGCTTTACGGCCTTTAATGCCGCAATTTGCCCATCTGTCTGCGGTGGCCGGCACCAATGCCCTGATTGTTTCGGACCGGGCCAGCAATATCTATCAGCTGGAAAATATCATCCGTAATTTAGATGGCACCGGCCAAAATGATATTGAAGCCATCTCGCTACAGTCCAGTCAGGCCGAAGAAGTGATCGGGCTATTGGAGTCAATGAGTTCGACCGGCAATGCCAAAGATCTCAAAGGTTCGCGGGTGCGAATTGTGGCGGATAACCGGACCAATCGCATTATCATTAAAGGTGATACCGCCACCCGCAAGCGTATCCGCCAGATGATTGAAATGATGGATGTGCCGGCGGCCGACCGTCTCGGCGGCTTAAAAGTCTTTCGCTTAAAATATGCCAGTGCGCAAAGCCTGGCGGAAATTCTGCAAGGGCTAGTATCGGGGCAGGCGGTCAGCAGTTCATCTTCCAATACGAAAAACAGCAGTAATAATAGCGTTAGCAATCTGGTCAATAACAGCAGTAACAGCACATCCAGCAATAGCACGGGCAGTACCTCGCCAAGTATTACCCTGAATAACGGTTTTGATCAGCAGAGCCAGATCACCAGCTTTAATGGCAATGGCGTCAGTATTATTGCCGATAGTAGCCAGAACGCCTTGGTGGTCAAAGCCGATCCACAGCTGATGCGCGAAATTGAATCTGCGATTCAACAGTTGGATACACGCCGTCAGCAGGTGCTGATTGAAGCCGCGATTATAGAAGTAGAAGGAACAGATGCGGACCAGCTAGGTGTGCAATGGGCTTTGGGTGATATCAGCAGCGGAATTGGCTTAATTAACTTCGATAAGTTTGGTACTAGTCTGAGAAATATTGCCGCCGGTTATTTAACTGGAGGTGCAGCGGGTGCTGGTGGCGCGATTGGCGCGGGTACCTCACTGGTGCTGGGAGATTATCAAGAAGGTAGTGATGGTTCACGCCGTTTGTATGGTGCGCTGATTCAAGCCTTAAAAGAAACCACCAAATCCAATCTGCTATCGACCCCATCCATTGTCACCATGGACAATGAAGAAGCCTATATTGTGGTTGGTGAGAACGTGCCGTTTGTCACCGGTTCGGTCAGTACAGGAAATGGTACCGTCAATCCCTATACCACCATTGAACGTAAAGACGTCGGGGTTACCCTAAAAGTGGTGCCGCATATTGGCGAAAATGGCACAGTGCGTCTGGAAGTGGAACAGGAAGTCTCTGGGGTCAATCGAGATCGTGGACAAGCACAGGATTTGGTGACCAGCAAGCGTGCAATTAAAACTTCGATTCTGGCCGAACATGGGCAAACCATCGTACTCGGTGGCTTAATCTCGGATAATACTACGTATGGACGTCAGGCTGTTCCAGGTCTGGGAGCGATTCCAGGACTGGGACGTTTATTCCGTTCCGATGGTAAGTCCAATCAGAAGCGTAATCTGCTGATCTTTATTCACCCGACCATTGTTGGAGATCAGAATGATATCCGCCGGATTTCGCAGCAGCGTTATAGTCAGCTGTATAGCTTGCAACTGGCACTGGATCAGGATGGTAATTTTGCCAAACTGCCGGAGCGGGTGGAAGATATCTATCAGCAGCGGGTGCCAGTGTCTAAAACTCCACTAAATCAAACCCGTTATCAGCAGGTGCCATCCGCGACCCCTGCGGCACAGTCGGGGGCGGCTGTGGTGACCACGCCCGTTGCGGTAGAACCGGCGCTGCAGCGTCAGACCTTAAGCCCGCAAGTCAGCAATACTACCAATACCACCACCACGACCACCTTAAGACCGCGCTCTTAACAGAGCGGACATGGAATCTGGTTTTGAGCATGTTATGATGGGCAAAAATTTAAAGAGAAGTTCGCTATGACTTGGAAATTACAAGCAATTACGGGTGAATTTACCGGGCAGGAAATTAGTGTTGATCGTGACATGCTGGTGGGGCGTCATCAGGAAGCTGATGTGGTGCTGCAGTCGGCTGAAGTATCACGCAAACATGCTGCGTTGTTACTGAAAGCTGAAGACCTGTGGGTACAAGACTTAAATTCATCCAATGGCACCTTTGTGAATGACCTGCGGATTGAGCAGGAAACTCCGTTGCATGAAGGTGATATTGTCCAGTTTGCCAGCTTTAAATTTTCAGTCCTGGCACCAGCCAAACCGGAACTGTTGGCAGATGAGCCGCTTGCGCCTGCAGGCACCGAAGTAGAACAGATTCCTGAGCTGGATGTGGTGGAAACCGCTACTGCAGCCGAGCCGACAGAAACTGTAGCAGTGAAAACGCCGGCACAGCAGATGAATGATCAGGGTATGCCTGAGCTGAAAGAGCGTGATGCATCGGTACAATTGACACGTGATGGCATGCCAACCAATGTCGGTGTACCAAAACCGGCCCCAATTCCTGAAGGGACCGATTTAAGCGCGGCCACCCCAGAGCCACAACCGGTACCGGTTGAGCAGCCTGTATCACGCGTTGAGCAGGAAAAAGAGCAGCAGAAAAATGCCTCTGTCGGCCTGATGACCATTATTGTGCTGGTGATCCTGGCAATTATTGCCTGGCTGTTGTTTAAATAAACCGCGACACAGCATACAATCGAGGCATGCTTTGGCATGCCTTTATTTTTTGAGAGGACCAAAATGTCTGTGGCCAAACTTGACACCCGTGAGCTGATTTTATTTGACCTGGACGGCACGCTGGTCGATTCAGCCACCGATCTGTATCGTGCCATGAATATGAGCCTGAATGCCTTGCAGCTGCCCATGGTCACCGAAGCACAGGTACGCACCTGGATTGGCAAAGGCACCTCGGTATTTTGTCACAGCACCTTGCTGCATTTAACCGGAGAGGTGCATCCCGATCAGCATCAGCAGCTGCTGGAAACTTTCCTAGGAATTTACAATGCCGATCCTTGTCTGGATACCCAGCCTTTTGCCGGAATTCTGGAGTTTCTGGAATGGGGCAAACAGCAGCAGAAAAAAATGATCTGTGTCACCAACAAGCCCGAGCTGCCATCACGCGCCATTTTAGATGCACTGGACATGAGCCATTATTTTGTTGATGTGATTGGTGGTGATCGGTTTAGCGAACGTAAACCGCATCCACGCCAGTTATTGCACTGTGTTGAGACCTTTGGGGTAGAAAAATCCCAAGTGTTGATGATTGGCGACTCTTCCAATGATGTGGAAGCCGCACGTCGTGCCGGTATTGATTGTATTGTAGTCAGCTATGGCTATAATCATGGCGAGAGTATTTATGATTGTCAGCCGCAGCAAGTGGTGGATAATCTGACAGAATTATTAGCTTCCTAATGTAAGAATAGATGTAAAAGGACACCGCAATGAGTGATTGTGTAGTTTTTCGATGGCGTCACTAAGTCAGCACCTACCAGCAACCTTCTTATGACCCCGCGAAAATGAAAGAGATTCAACATGACCACTCAAGCCCAATATCAACAACTGCAAGCTGCCGGCTATAACCTGATTCCTGTCTACCGTCAGCGTCTGGCCGATACCGAAACCCCATTGTCTGTGTTTGCGCGTTTAAAAGAGCATGAACAGGCCTATCTGTTTGAATCTGTCGAAGGCGGTGAAAACTGGGCGCGCTATTCGATTATTGGTCTGGGCGAGTCGACCGTATTTTCTTGCAATGAAGGGCAGTTGACCATTCAGCAGACCAATGGCGAACTGCTACAGCAGCCGTGTAGTGATCCTTTCCAGTTTATCCGTGATTTCCAGGCCCAGTTTAAAGTGCCAACACAGGCCGATTTACCGGCGTTGCCAAGCTTTACTGGTGGACTGGTCGGTTACTTTGGCTATGACGCGGTGCGTTATATCGAACCGCGCCTGAACAATATTCCAGATGCTGATCCGGTGGGCCTGCCGGATATCTGGATGATGCTGTCTAAAACCGTAATCGTATTTGACAACTTAAAAGATACCTTATTCCTGATTGTGCATGCCGATAGCAAGGATGCTGATGCCTATCAGAAAGCGCAGGCGCAACTGGATGCGCTGGAGCAGTTGCTGGCGACACCGGTGAACTTGCAGGCGCAAACCCATACGGCACCGCATTTTGAATCTTTAACCGGTCACGACAACTTTATTGCCTCGGTTGAGAAAGTCAAAGAATACATCCGTGCTGGTGATGTCATGCAAGTGGTGCCGGGGCATCGTATGGTGTCTGACTTTGATGGTGAGCCGTTACAGGTCTATCGCGCTTTACGTCACCTTAATCCATCACCATATCTGTTCCTGGTGCAAGGGCGCACCTTGGACAATGACACCCCATTCCATATTGTTGGGTCATCGCCGGAAATTCTGTCACGTCTGGAAAATGGTATTGCCACCGTGCGTCCACTCGCTGGCACACGTCCACGTGGTAAAACCAAAGAAGAAGATCTGGCCTTGGAAAAAGATTTACTTTCTGATGAAAAAGAGATTGCTGAGCATTTAATGCTGATTGACTTGGGTCGTAATGATGTTGGTCGCGTCTCAAAAATTGGCAAAGTGCAGGTGACTGATCAAATGGTGATCGAACGTTATTCGCATGTCATGCATATTGTGTCCAATGTGCAGGGTGAAGTGCGTGATGATGTTGATGCCTTGGATGTTTTTAAGGCAACTTTCCCGGCAGGCACACTTTCTGGGGCACCAAAAATCCGTGCCATGGAAATTATTGACGAAGTTGAGCCAGTAAAACGTGGAATTTTTGGTGGTGCTGTTGGTTATTTAGGCTGGCATGGCGAAATGGACATGTCGATTGCGATTCGGACCTGTGTTATTCGTGAAAATAAGGTCTATGTGCAGGCTGGCGCAGGCCTTGTTGCCGACTCAAATCCTGAATCTGAGTGGAATGAAACCCAAATAAAAGCTCGCGCAGTGATCAAAGCGGTTGAATTATCGTCAAACGGATTGATTTTGTGAGTTTTTGACGGTTTTTTTAAAAAAAACACTTGCACGGATTTCAAGTTTTGCTAAACTGCACACCGTTCCGATACGAAACGTACGAAACACTAAGAAACGCCGGCATAGCTCAGTTGGTAGAGCAACTGACTTGTAATCAGTAGGTCCACAGTTCGAATCCGTGTGCCGGCACCATCTTAGAGAATTCGAGATGTGAAGTAAAGAACGAGCACTGCAATAAGTGTGATATTGGTGGGATTCCCGAGCGGTCAAAGGGAGCAGACTGTAACTCTGCCGCGTAAGCTTCGAAGGTTCGAATCCTTCTCCCACCACCATTAACTTCGAATGAAGTGGTACATTACCAACAATGTGCGGGAGTAGCTCAGTTGGTAGAGCGGCAGCCTTCCAAGCTGCATGTCGCGAGTTCGATCCTCGTCTCCCGCTCCATCATCGAAGATGATCGCTCTTATAGCTCAGTGGTAGAGCACTCCCTTGGTAAGGGAGAGGTCTCGAGTTCAAATCTCGATAAGAGCTCCAGATACAGTTTAGCAACTTGGTTGCATGAGATTTAAAGAAAGCAGGCTATTTAGTCTGCTTTTTAAGTATTAGGTGTCTAGTTTTTTAGGCGATATGTCGAGGCTGGGTATTACTCAGATTGTGTTCGACGTAAACGAGGAAAATAAACATGGCTAAGGCTAAGTTTGAACGTAATAAGCCACACGTTAACGTGGGCACAATCGGTCACGTTGACCATGGTAAAACAACTTTAACAGCTGCAATTGCAACTGTATGTGCGAAGAAATTCGGTG
>NZ_VPBA01000049.1:0-16088 GCF_013418945.1 Acinetobacter sp. YH12112
GGACAAGCATCGTCATTTTATTATGGTCAGCCTCAGGGTGAAGTGTGTCTAATCAACAGGGTTTTCGGTCTCTAAGTACTTTTTAAAGGGAACATCATCGACTCAAATCTCTATTTGCAACAGTGCCAATTTGGATAAGTCATAGGAACACCCTCACTATTCAAAAGAACAGCGAATCTCTCACCACTACTCATTACAAATCTTTTAACAGACATCATGGTTATATTTAACAAAATATCTAAGTATTAAATATCATAGATCATAAGTAAAAAAATTTACAGAACCATTTCTAGTATCTGTAAATTTCTTTTGTAAATAACTACTAATAAAGAATAATTTTATAAACTTTACAAAACATAGTCTCTAGGGTGTACTAAAACGGTAAGTCATCATCCAAATCTGCCGGTGCAGGCGTTGCAGCAGGAGCTGGTTTCGGTTGCTGATAACCGCCCTGGTTGCCATAGCCACCACCAGCATTATTGTTGTTAAAACCGCCTTGAGCCTGCGGCGCATAGCCACCCTGGTTGTTATTGCTATAACCACCGCCCTGGTTATTGTTAAAACGTGGCTGATTAAAACCGTTATCGCCCTGCTCACCTTGCTGACGACCCGAGTCCAGCATCTGCATTTGCTCGCCACGAATTTCTGTGGTGTAGCGTTCCTGACCATTCTGATCGGTCCACTGACGGGTACGCAGCGAACCTTCAATATAGACTTTTGAACCTTTGCGTAAGTATTGCTGCGCAATTTCACCTAAACGGTTATGCAGCACAATACGGTGCCATTCGGTTTGCTCTTTACGCTCACCGGTGGTTTTATCGGTCCACGCATCACTGGTGGCAATAGAAAATTGAGTAAGCGAGCCACCATTCGGGAAAGTTTTTGTTTCTGGATCTCGACCTAAAGTACCAACTAAAATGACCTTATTTACACCACGCATCAGCTGTATTCTTCCTATTTGTTTCTATTATTTACTTTATAAGAGTTATGCTTAAATGGCTACCTCTTTACCCAACAAGTGCGTTAATTGTTGTCGCGCAGCATCATCAATTTGCTGTTTATCGACTTTTATATAGGCAACTTGCTGTTCAGACATCACCACGACTTCTTCAATACCATGAATGGCCAAAAGTTGAGAAGTCCACTCATCCGTTTGTTTGGCCTCAGGCAGGCGAAATACCATCGACGACAGATAACGCGGCTGGGCCAGACCAAAACTCATCAGCAGCCAAATTATAGCAACTGCGGTCAGAATACTCCAACCCATCGCCGTGTTATTCAGCAGTAACAGTTGCCCGCCAATCATGCCGCCAAAGAAGGCACCGAGGAACTGGCTGCTGGCATTGACGCCCATTGCAGTGGCTTTGGATTGAATCGGTGCCGCTTTCGATAACCAGGACGGTAACAATGCTTCCATCACGTTAAAGGCAATAAAGAACAGGCCCAGTCCAATCAGCAGGATATATTTAGATTCAAAACCAAAAATCATCACGATCAGGCCAAGAATAATCCCGCCAATCGCGGTCAGGAAAATACCGCGCATTTTGCGATATTTTTCCGCCAGAATAATACTGGGGAAGGCAAAAAACAGACTCAGCACCAGCAGCGGCAAATACACCCAGCCATGACTGGACAATGGCAGACCGGCATATTCAATCAGCTGCGGCGGTGCATAAATAAACATCGCCGTTAGCAGTAAATGCAGGGTAAAAACTGACAGATGCAGGCGGTTTAAATCGCCCATTTTTAGCACCTGTTTGAGCTGCGGCAAATAGCCCTGCTGGAAATTACGATGATGGCGCGTGACTTTAGGCACCAGCAGCAACATGGCAATGGCCGCCAGTCCCATAATGGTGGTCACCCAGAACAGCCCGGAAATACCAACCAGTCCGGTCAGCCACGGCCCGGCACTAAAGGCAATCACGAAGGATAAACCAATACTCATGCCCATCATGGCCATGGCTTTGGTGCGCTGTTCTTCACGGGTGACATCGGCCAGTAAAGCCATCACCACGGCAGAGACTGCGCCGCCACCGGCAATGGCCCGGCCAATGATGACCCCATAAATGGTCTCTGACATTGCAGCAATGGCACCGCCTAAAGCAAACAGTAACAGTCCAAGCACCACCAGCGGTTTACGGCTATAGCGATCAGCAATCAGGCTAAATGGAATCTGTAAGATGGCCTGGGTCAGACCATACACCCCAACCGCCAGACCAATTAAGGTCGGGGTTGCATATTGATAGGATTGCCCTGCCACCGAGAAAACCGGAATAATCATGAACAGACCCAACATGCGTAAGGCAAAAATACTGCTTAAGGCAAAAGTTGAACGGCGTTCTAAGGCATTCATCATATCAATAGGCTAAGTGCAACAATTTTGTATGCGAATATCCTACATCATTCATGCTGCAGATGCTGCGATATTCAGCACAATATTCTGCATCTGAACTACCAGTCATAAAAAAAGGTGCAATTGTTTGCACCTTCTTCCGATCAGACTGCAACTTAGTGCAGTGCCTGACGTTTTTTATATTGAATTGAGGCAAATACCGCCCAGACAATAAAGGCCACACCAATCAGGCCGGTGACCACTTCCGGGACATGTAAACCGGTTCCGCTGGCAATCATGATAAAGGCCAGCGCACCAATCGCATAATGCGCACCATGTTCCAGGTAAATATAAGCATCCAGGGTGCCTTTTTCTACCAGATAAATGGTCATCGAACGCACGAAAATCGCACCAATCGCCAGACCGAGCATGATAATTACCACATCCGAAGTAATCGCAAAGGCACCAATTACGCCATCAAAACTGAACGAGGCATCCAGCACTTCCAGATACAAGAAGCCACCAATACCGGCTTTCACCACACCGGTTGGTACGCCATTTTCATCATGACGAATCGCATTGCCATTTTCATCGACTTCAGGTTCGCCACCCAGTAAATGACTCAATACCTGTACACCAATATAAATCACGATGCCCCAAATGCCGGCCATGGTCACCACCAGACGTTTGTCCTCAACCACATTGGCCGCCATGATCAGCAAAGCCACCAGTGCAATAAAGACCGACATGGCCGGTACGCTGGCCAGATTGGATAAACGGCGCTCAATCCAGCGGAACCAGTGGGTGTCTTTTTCATCATCGAGGAAGAAGTTCAGGAACACCATTAACAGGAAGGCACCACCAAATGCTGCAATTTCAGGATGATGCGCCATTAATTTGGCCGAATATTCTTTCGGATTATTCAGTGCCAGCTGCACCACTTCCATCATGCCCATATCGGCTGTGACGGCAACAATCACCACCGGGAAAATTAAACGCATACCGAATACGGCAATCAGAATCCCGACCGTCAGGAACAGCATTTTCCAGAAATGGTCCCAACCGCGCAGGACTGATGCGTTAACAACCGCGTTATCAAACGATAACGACACTTCCATAATGGCGAGAATGGCCGTAATGGTCAGTGCTGTGAACATGGTTTTCAGGCCTGCTTCCGGGCCGTGGGTATAGCCCCAATAAGCAGACAAACCGAGACACACGATCGTAAATGCAATAGAGAAACCAAAATGTTTCATCATGACAAATCGACCTATGACATTATTAGATAAAGAAATTCGGTAAATATTAAACTTGAATTACACCGAATGCGCCGCGTGCATCCTGCTGAAGACATGCAGGACCTCGGCGATAGAGATATGGCCGCTATTATGACGCTTTTTGATGACGATGCCAAAACACTTCGTATGCTTTTTTGTTTATTCTGATACAAATCAAAGCGGCTCATCTTTGCGGTGCAAGTATGCTAGTCTTTGGGCATTGATCTTGATGCTTTACAGGAACCGGACATGCGTTTTTCTGAACAATTGTGGCAACAGAATTTAGAACTGTATCAAAACACCCTGGCCCTACCCTTTAACCAGGAACTGACGCAAGGCAGCCTAAGTCGTGAGGCCTTTAGCCACTATGTGATTCAGGATGCGCATTATTTACTGGCCTATGGCCGCGCGCTGGCGGTGTGTGCTGCCAAAGCCTTTGATGCCGATGATGTGATCCAGTTTGCCGAAGCCGCCAAGGTAGCAATTGTGGTGGAACGTTCATTGCATAACGGTTTTATGCAGGATTTTGGCATTAGCAAAGAACAGTTTGAAAATACACCGCTGACCCTGGCCTGCCATCATTACACCAGTTATCTGGTTGCCACTGCCTGGTCAGAAAGCTATCCGGTGGTGCTGGCCTCATTATTGCCATGTTTCTGGATTTATGCCGAAGTCGGTAAAGATATTGTCGGTAACTCGGCCGCCAACAACCCGTATCAGGCCTGGGTCGATACCTATGCCGGCGAAGAATTCCATACTGCGGTGCGCAATGTGATTGCCACGGTTGACCGCGTGGCCGAGCGCTGTGATGCTGACACGCTGGCAAAAATGCGTCAGGCCTATACCCGTGCCGCTGAACTGGAATGGCTGTTCTGGGACAGCGCCTATGCACAGCGCAACTGGCCGGGTCTGGACAGCAGCAACTAATCTTTGATTACTCGCCCTGGTGCAGGATCAGCAGACTTGCACCAGGGCCGACAGCTCTCTTTCATTCTTGTGCGCTTTGATCCCTACATTCTTTATCCTGACAATTTTTTATCCTTGTCGTTTTCAGATCTTGGCCTTTATTTGCAATCAACCGACATAATTTGACGTAGAAATACCTTAAGCCTGCACTTGAACATTTTTCATGCGCTATCATATAGAGGTTTTAAATGAATTTTCTAGGATCATTGCATGAGCCAAAGTCATATCCGTATTCGAGGCGCACGTACCCATAACCTGAAGAATGTGAACCTTGATATTCCACGCGACAAGTTTGTGGTGATTACGGGACTTTCCGGTTCAGGTAAATCTTCCCTGGCTTTCGATACCCTGTATGCCGAAGGTCAGCGCCGTTATGTCGAATCGCTCTCGGCCTATGCGCGCCAATTCCTGTCACAAATGGAAAAACCGGAAGTCGACTCGATTGAAGGCTTAAGTCCGGCCATTGCCATTGAGCAGAAATCGACCAGTCACAACCCGCGTTCTACCGTCGGCACCATTACCGAAATTTATGACTATTTACGTCTGCTCTATGCACGCGTGGGTACGCCCTACTGTCCGGAACATGACTTGCCGATGGTGGCGCAGACCGTGTCTGAAATGGTCGATGTGGTTAAAGGTCTGGAAGAAGGCACCGCCCTGCTGCTGTTAGCACCCGTGGTACGTGAACGTAAAGGCGAATATACCCATCTGTTTGAACAGCTGCAAAGCCAGGGTTTTGTCCGTGCCCGGGTAGATGGCGAAATTATGGAGATTGATCCGCCACCAGAACTGGACAAAAAGAAAAAACACAGCATTGAAGTGGTGGTCGACCGTTTTAAAGTCCGGGATGATTTGGGCAACCGTATTGCCGAAAGTTTTGAAACCGCTTTACGTTTAGGTGGAGATATTGCGATTTTATCGTGGATGAAAGGCGAACATCCGGACCGGGTATTCTCGGCCAAACACTCCTGCCCGGAATGTGACCGTGCCGTGGCCGAACTGGAACCGCGCCTGTTTTCATTTAACAACCCGTTTGGTGCCTGTCCGGTCTGTGATGGCCTGGGCACACGCAGCCATTTTAGTGCTGACAAGCTCATTCCCAATCCGGAACTTTCTTTAAGCCAGGGTGCGATTCGTGGCTGGGACCGTCAGCGTCCTTATTATTATGGCATGCTGCAAAAAGTCGCCGATCATTATGATTTTTCGCTGGATACACCGTGGAATGAACTGGACAAAGACACCCAGAAAAAATTTCTCTACGGCAGTGGCCGGGAAAAAATTGACCTGAGCTATGTCGATGAACGTGGTCGTCGCCATAACCGGGTACAACCGTTTGAAGGGATTTTGCCGCATCTGGAACGCCGCTATCGTGAAACAGAAAGTAATTATGTCCGCGATGATCTGGCGCAGTATCTCTCCAATGCCGCCTGTGATGCCTGTGATGGTTCACGTCTGAATGAAATTTCGCGCCATGTGCGAGTCAAAGACAAAACCATCAGCCAGATTACCAAAATGTCGATTGGTGACGCCGAGCATTACTATCAGAACCTAAATCTGGAAGGTGCCAAAGGCGAAATTGCCGACAAGATTTTTAAGGAAATCCGTGAACGTCTGCACTTTCTGGTCTCAGTCGGCCTGAACTATTTGAGTCTGTCACGCTCTGCCGAAACGCTCTCGGGTGGTGAGGCCCAACGCATCCGTCTGGCGTCGCAGATTGGTGCCGGTTTAATGGGCGTGATGTATGTGCTGGATGAACCGTCTATTGGTCTGCATCAGCGTGATAATGACCGCCTGCTGGAAACCCTGATTCGCCTGCGTGATCTGGGCAATACCGTACTGGTGGTCGAACATGATGAAGATGCGATTCGCGCCGCAGACCATATTATTGATATCGGGCCGGGCGCCGGCGTGCATGGCGGGAATGTGATTGCCGAAGGGACCTATCAGGAACTGGCGGCCAATGCCAATTCCCTGACCGGTCAATACCTGTCGGGCAAGCTCAAGATTGAAGTGCCGAAACAGCGCACCCAGCCACCGAAACCAGATGAGCAGATCAAGCTGATGGGCGCCTGCGGCCATAACCTGAAAAATGTCGATCTGACCCTGCCTTTAGGCGTGATGACCTGCGTTACCGGGGTATCCGGTTCGGGTAAATCGACCCTGATTAACCGTACCCTGCTGCCATTGGCCGCAACCCAGCTGAATGGCGCCACCACGCTCAGCGCGGAAAAGTTTGACACCATTGAAGGACTGCAATTCCTGGATAAAGTGGTGGATATTGACCAGAGTCCGATTGGCCGCACCCCGCGTTCCAATCCGGCCACCTATACCGGTCTGTTTACCCCAATTCGTGAACTGTTTGCCCAGACGCCTGAAGCCAAAGGCCGCGGTTATGCGGCGGGCCGTTTCTCCTTTAACGTCAAAGGCGGACGCTGCGAGGCCTGTGAAGGTGATGGCATGATTAAAGTCGCCATGCACTTCCTGCCGGATATGTATGTCCCCTGTGATGCCTGCCATGGCAAACGCTATAACCGCGAAACCCTGGAAGTGCATTACAAAGGCAAAAATATTTCCGATGTGCTGGAAATGACGGTCGAAGATGCCATGCATTTCTTTGATGCCATTCCGGTGATTCACCGCCGTCTGGAAACCTTGAATCAAGTCGGTTTAGGTTATATCCGTCTGGGTCAGTCAGCCACCACCTTATCTGGTGGTGAAGCGCAGCGGGTCAAACTGGCACGCGAACTGGCAAAACGGGATACCGGTAAAACCCTGTACGTGCTGGATGAACCAACCACCGGTCTGCATTTCCATGACATTGCCAAACTACTGGACATCCTGCATGAGCTGCGCAACAAGGGAAATACCATTGTGGTGATTGAACACAATCTGGATGTGATTAAAACCGCAGACTGGATTGTGGATTTAGGCCCGGAAGGTGGTGCCGGCGGTGGGATGATTATTGCCGAAGGTACCCCGGAAGAGGTGGTGAAAGTGAAAGCCTCCCATACCGGAAAATTCCTGAAACCGATGTTAAAATAAAATGAAAGGGCTCTGAGGAGCCCTTTTCTTTGTTATTAGATTCACCTGAAAAATATCAAGATATATATTTAAAATATTTTTCTATTTTAATTTACGGTTTAGAGCATACTTTCCACCCTATTCCGCCCCTTCTCTTTGGCCTTAAATAAGGAGTGATCTGCCCGGCCAAACAGTTCCATCCAGCTGCCTGCATCTGCGGCGACCCCGGCACTGACAGAAATATTTAACGGCGTGTCCAGTCCCGGCAGGGTCAGAACATTCTGGCTAATTTCCTGACGTAATTTCTCGGCAATACTCAAGGCCCCGTCCAGATCAATCTGCTCAATCAGAATCAGGAATTCATCGCCCCCATAACGCACAATCAGATCAGATGAACGCACACTGTGTTTTAACACTTCGGCAATTCCCTGAATCACCCGGTCACCGACAATATGCCCATACTGATCATTGACCTCTTTAAAGTCATCAATATCAATAATAATTAAACCGGTTTGATGGAGCTTGTCCGGATTCTGATTCAGATATTGAATATATTCTTCCAGCGCCAGACGATTGGAAACCCCGGTCAGGGTATCGGTATTGGCCATATTGCGTAGCTGGAATTCCAGCAAATCCCGTTCAGCCAAACGTGCCTGCAACTGCTTGAGCGCAGCAAATAAAGAGGTGGGTGAGGAATCTGGAGCTGTGGCCGTCTGCGGCTGGGCTTCGGATAGTTCTAAAATCAGATCCCGCGCTTCAATTAAAGGTTTAAATACCTTAAAACGCGCATAGACCATGGTAAACAGGGCCGCCAGCAAGGAAATAATCGACACCGACAGCGTCAGGATAAACTGCTGCCAAGCCGCATGACGCTCCTGCTGAGCCAGCCAGACACTATAATCCAGCAGATATTTCTGCAGATTCACCACTGTCGTAAATTTATCAACAATCTTCAGAGTCAATTCAGTTCCGCTTAATGAATACGGGCGCGCATGCAGACTTTCTTCAATCAGCTGGCTGACAATGGGAACCCCCTGATCCAGATATTTTTGTTTAACCTGTTGATGCAGTCCCAGATATTCAGGCGTTTTGTGCTGTTCAGGCTGAATCGAGTTGACCAGATCCCATAAATAATAAGACTGTCGCTGGCTCTGTAAGGAATAGGCCAGGTTCTGTTCAGAAATCGGTTCTTTAAAAGTCACTGCCGCCATAATCGTCGAGGCCAGACGTCCGGCCTGATCACGTAAATCGGCCAGTACCAGAATCAGACTATAGGACTCCGACAGCATGGTCTTTTTGCCTTCCGACTGCATCATGACATGCTTCAGCACCTCATAGACTTCATCCCAGGCACGAAACATGGCCTGAATGGCCTGATCCAGCTGTGCTGAACTGCGCTGGGCATAGGGTTGTGCTGCATAGGCATCCACCGCAGCACGTCCTTTTGCCAAAGCCGGTTTTAAATCGGTGGTCAAGGCATTGGCCTGTGCAGCAAAACCGGCGCTATTTAACAATTGCATGGTGTGTTCAATCTGCAGATCGACCCGCTCTCGAAACAGGGTCAGCTCTTTCAGGTTGGCACTGAGTTCATCTGGAGTACTGGACATGACCTTATTGGCCGGACCACGTTCGCGTGAAATCTCGTTAGCCAGATCGGCCACATGACGTAAGACAGAAATTTCGGTCAGCACCACATCGGACTGCTGATAAGAGCGATAACTCTTCAGCGTCACCGGAACCGAAATAAACAGAATCGACAGGATGATAATGAGCATAGAAATAAACAGACGCTGCTTAGTATTCTCTGAATGCAAGCGATGGGACATGTTTATAACCTCACTACCATGAGCATGAACTGAACGTATTGAATCAACAAAGGCAGAGCAACGACCTGAAGCGGATGACCACACTGCTGAGGAAAAAAATAACAGGACAGCGGCAGCGTTCATTCAACTATAAGTCGAATAAATCAACAAGATAACTAAAAAATTGTGACAAGGTTAACAAATTTATTGATTAAATTGAATAAAAACCGACGAAATTAGAGTAAGTTTCTATTTTTTTTGAAGGGCAACCGAGATTGCATCCTCTTAAAAATTAAATATAAGAAACTAATTTATATAATGAAAATAAGGTTTTAAAAATTGTATAAAAAATTAAAGAAAACATTTTACAGCTGCATCAAATAAGTGCATAATGCACCACATTGGGGCGACTTTAGATATTCCTCAGCAGAATTTTAAATTTTCCCGCAAATTTTGGCTAAAAAATCCCGGTTTTCGTTGAAAACCGGGATTTTTTTATGGTCATATATTCAATAGCGCTTTTTAATTCAAGAAATATTGCACCAACATAATGCACAATAAATTTATACTTAAGCGGTTTTAATCCTGACTACAGGATTCAGGCATAAAAAAAACCCAGCCTTGGGGAAAGCTGGGCATATAAAAAGTAAAACTTTGTGGAGAGTCTCAGTGCAGTTCCTCTAACCTCTAGTCCTGCATCAAGAAAAATCATGACCGAAATCACAATTTCGATAAAGCTGACCAAACGGTATAACTTTACCTAGCCATTATGATACTTATTACACTTTTTGTAAAGCCTATTAAAATAGTCTGCTTTTAGTTTAACCAGTATTAATAGTCAGCGAATTTAGACCTATAAAAACCAGAAAACGTAGAAAAAAAGTAAAGCGTTATCAATTTCAGCTACATAATCTTGGTCTTAAGTTTCATTTTTTAAGCTTTATGCGCTGCTTTTCACATTTTTATTAGATTGCTTTTATAGATAATTTATATTGAATCAATTCATATTAACTATAAAGAAAAGTGAGGCAGCAAACACTTTTCTTTCGCAAATGAGATTTAGCCGCTTGTTCTTTATACACTTTTTAGGTTGACAACAGATTTATCAATTGACTACTTTTTCGCCTATACATATTTTAGAGCAATTACTCAACTAAATAATCTCCTTTGTCTTCATTGACTTAATAAATTGTTACAATACAATGCCTATTGTTTAATCCATTTTTAACAAAACTGGTAACTATCATGAAAAAACTCGGTTTAGCCACAGCTTTATTATTAGCCATGACCGGTGCTCAAGCGTACCAATTTGAAGTTCAAGGTCAATCAGAATTCCTAGATACAACTGAAAACGATCAAAACTTTACTGGTGCAGTTCAAGGTACTTACTACTTCAAAAATGTTGATTCAACTAAAGGGCCTTTAGCTGAAGCTGCATTTTTAAACCAAGCATCTAACTTTTCTTTAGCTTACCAATATGGTCAATACGATGCGCCACGTGAAGGTGGTCGTTCAGATGTAGAATCTCATGTTTACGGTGCTAAAGCTGAAGCTTACATTCCGACAAAATTCGTTCCAGCCTATGCAAGCGCTTCTTATAGCCACACGCACAACGATGGCAAAAATGAATTTACTGCTGATGACAATGGCGACCGCTATGCATTAGAAGTGGGTGCATTGCTAGCACCAAACTTTCTGGTTGCTGTAGGTTATACCAGCATTGCTGACACAATGGCTGTTGATGCCTTCGGTACACTTGCAAATGGTGCAGTTAAAGCCGTTGGTGAAGCATTAACAATCAATGAAGATCAAGATGCTATTACTGCACGTACTAAATACGTGGGTGCAATTGATGGTACAAACATGGCAATCGGTTTTGAAACTGGCCTTGTTTACGGTGAAAGCACAGCGTACAACCTGAAAACTGATCTTTACTTAACGCCTGCTCTTAGCGTAGGTGCTTCTTATGCTGAAACTAGCGGTGATTTCCTAATTGATTCAGCTTGGGGTGCAAACGTAAACTACTTCATCACTCCAGCAGTTGCAGTTGGCGCAAGCTATGTAAATGCTAACGCTGAAAATGCAGCAGTAGATACTCAAACTGTTGGCTTAAATGCTAAATTCCGTTTCTAATCTGATTTAGAAACTGATGTAAAAAAGACGCTCTATGAGCGTCTTTTTTTGTTTGAAAGAAATGATTATTCCGGACTACGTACAATACTCAGGAAATATAAATGCCGTTCATATTGATCCAGGATATCCTGCAGTAAATCTTCCTGGGTCCAGTCCATTACATCGTAGTTCTGCCCGCCCTCTCTTAAAAATACCTCGGCCTGATAAAATGGTGCATCGGCCGTAACTTCTGGCATAAAGCTCGGCGGCACAGTTTCACGGGACACCACCTGATAAATAAAGTTAATCTCATGCTGATGATCGACCTTTAAACGCAGGCCATCTTCCAGCGAATCAATCGACACAGTCAGATGCCGCTTCTGGAATTCCTTTTGAATATTCTCAAAAGCCTGCTGTACCTGAATCTGAATATACTGTTCTACCTCAGCCTGGCTATGCGGATAATGCATGATCAGCCCCAGACGCTGTTGCCAGCTGCGTGGATTATGAATGGCGCGCGGCGTAATCCGCGCTTCCTGCAAGGCATTCATTTTGGTGACATCTAGCCGTAGGGCTTTGAGCAGGCCCCAGCACATCAGCAGCAGAATGAGGGTAAATGGCAAGGCACTCATAATGGTGGCCGACTGGAGCGCACTCAGGCCACCGGCCAATAGCAGGATAATCGCCAGCACCGCCATCAACACGGTCCAGAACAGCCGTTGCCAGACCGGAGAATGTTCTGTTTTTGCAGTGAGAAAATCTGTGACCAGCGCACCCGAATCTGCCGAAGTAACAAAAAACAGCATCACCAGCAGGGTCGCCAGCAGACTCATGATGGAAGCAAAAGGCAGATTACTTAAAAACTCAAACAGGGCCACCGAGGAATCCTGCTGTACCGCGGTCATCAGTTGCAGGTTCGCCTCATGCAAAATGCTATTCAGCGCGGCATTGCCCATAAAACCCATCCAGACCAAAGTAAAACCGGTTGGAATCAGCATTACTCCCACAATAAATTCACGGATACTGCGTCCTTTGGACACCCGGGCAATAAACAGTCCCACAAATGGCGACCAGGAAATCCACCAGGCCCAGTACATGATGGTCCAGCCCCCAATCCAGCCACTCGGTTGATAGGCATATAAATTAAAGGTCATATGAAACAGATTCGAGGCATACTGACCAATATTCTGAATGGTGGTTTGCAGCAGATAGATACTCGGCCCCGTTATAAATACAAATAACAGCAGCACCACCGCCAGCACCAGATTCAGCTCTGACAGCCGTTTAATACCTTTGTCCAGACCAAAAAACACCGACAAAGACGCCATGCTGCTGACCACAATAATCAGGATCATCTGGGTACTGGCACTTTGTTCAATCCCGAATAAATAATTTAAGCCGGAATTGATCTGGGTCACGCCAAAACCCAAAGTGGTGGCAATTCCGAAGACAGTACCGAGCGTGGCAAAGGTATCAATCCCATCTCCGAGCGGGCCGTAAATTTTTGAGCCAATCAGCGGATACAGGGCCGAACGGACTTTCAGTGGCAGATTGTGCCGGTAAGCAAAATAAGCCAGCGCCAGCCCGACCAGCGCATAAATGGCCCAGGCATGAATGCCCCAGTGGAAAAAAGAAATACGCATCGCCTGCTGCGCTGCCTGGATGGTGGCCGGCTCACCGACCGGTGGCGAGACATAGTGCATCACCGGTTCAGCCACGCCAAAGAACATCAGACCAATGCCCATCCCGGCGGTAAACAGCATCGCAAACCAGGAACCCTGATGATATTCCGGCTGGCTATGGTCCGGACCGAGCTTGATTTTGCCCATATCGGACAGTGCAATATAAATCAGCAGAATCAGGAATACCGCCACTGACAGTACATAGAACCAGCTAAAAGAATCAGTAATCCACTGGTTCATGCGCTGGGTCAGCAGTTCAAAACTATTGGGCGCCAGCAGCACCACCGCCAGAAAAATCGCAATAACCGCGACCGTACTGATAAATACATTCGGATTGATATTGCCCCACCAGGGCAATTTTTCGGAAGGCATAACTCCCCCATTTTATTTTTAAAGATGATAGACAGACGCTTTAGGTCCGGGCAGCATTCACCGCAAAGGTGAACAAAAGATGAGTGTCGTGAGCTTAAACTCGCGCACAGCTTAGTCCTCTCGCAGCAGAAACACTATTGAACTGCTGTAACACAATAGCCCAAGCCGATGATTAATCTTTATTTCTGGGCAAATGACGAATGTATTGCAGGGCAATCAGCCGGGAAACAATTAAGGCCAGATACATCACCCCGCAAAACATTTGCAGCATGGCAATCACCCGTACTGCCGGACCAATCGGCATCAGGTCAGACAGGCCGGTGGCAGACTGCAAACTGAAACTCAGAAACAGTAGATCCAGCCAGCTTTGTAAATCTGGTTGGGTCGGATGATAAAAACTGGAAGGATCCAGTATCTGGCAAATATTGTAAACAAAGGCAAACGCCCAGGCAATTAAGGTGAATACTGCGCCGGCGGCAAACAGTTCATCGCGAGTCAGGTAACGGTCTTCAAACATATAACGCAGCAAACCATAGGCCGCACTTAAATAGGCCGCGGCTTCAAAGGCATGACTAATCACCAGTACGGTCGGGTTATTAACCCCCAGCACAATCAGCAGAGAAAAGAACAAGGCGCCCGTGACAAAGCTCAGCCCTAAAAAAGTAAACATCGGGGTCTGACGAATGACTTTGGCAATTAACAGCAATACCACCACGCCCAGCATCCAGATCAGCACGCGATAGGTGGCATGATGACTGAGCAGCGACAACACGAGAATAAAAAACTGCATTAACAGCAGCCAGGCCGAAGGCAACAGCCGGAATCCTTTCCATAAATCAATGAATGCTTGCATGGGCACATCCTGGGTATCTTGGTGTAATGCGGACATCACTTTCTTTTTTGTTCTGATTACCATAGCATGCTTAAAAGCGCAGACAGATCACTCCTTTGTATGAAAATTACAGAAAAAGTACGTCAAGAAATCACCCAGATTGAATTCCGGGATGACCTTTCTCAGGATAAAAAAATTGCCAAAATCACCCATCTGGCCTGTGCCACCTGTGCCGGTGTCGCCATTCAGCCCCTGCCTTTTGCCGATATTCTGATTCTGACACCCTTACAAGGCTACTTTGCCAGCCGGATTGCTGCCATTCACGGTATTAAACTGACCGACAATGAAGCGCTGGACTGGGTCAAGGAACTGATCGGGCTGGTGGGTTTGGGCATCGCCGCGCAGCAGATTGCACTGGGGGTCTGGAAAACCGTGACCTTTGGCTTTGGCGGCCTGCTGACCATTCCACTGGTCTACGGCCTGACTTTTGCGATTATGAAAGTGGCTGATCTGTATTTTTCCCATAAAGCCCGTAATGAAAAACTCAGTGAGGAACGCATTAAAGCGGTATGGAAACAGGCGTTCCAGCAAGGTAAAAAACAGGGACAGGCTCAGGCAGAGCAGCTGCAACAGCCAGAGGATTAAGCCATGACCCGATCGTCCTCTCCGATTCACTATCTCCGTAAAAATTTTGATGCGCTGGCCATCACCACCGTATTGGCCAAACTGGCCTGGAACACGCACACGCCGCAACTGACTGAAACAGATCAGGCGGTACTGGCTGCATTAAGACGCAGCCATGCTGAACTGGCAAACGCCCCTCTGGAAGATATTCAGGCTTATTTACAGGGTTTTGATGAACAGCAGATTGTCGGGCTGGTATCGACGGTCAAAGGCATGTTGCATGACATGGAATTTGTACGGCTAGACCATGAAGATGGCGACAGTCTATATGCCGCGTATCTGGACCAGCACGACCATACCGATTTTGATGTGCTTCTGGCCGATCAGCACAGCGGCGAAAGCTGGCAACTGCAACTAAAAGCCATCGAAGGTACTGGCACCGGCAAAGACTGGATTGCTGCCCCTCCTGAAGAAATGTTGCTTGCCACTGAAGAAATCGCGGCACAGTTGGGTCTGGAAAGTTCTGGTCTCAGCACCAAAGAGCTGACCCAGAGCGTGGAAGATGCGATTGATGTAATTGTTACCGCCAAAGACCCGAATGATGAACATTTCTGGGACTACTTTCCGGCCATCTCCGTGGCCAGTGTTTCACTGGCAATTTATGAACTGTTCCGGCGCTATCAGCAGCAGGAAATCAGCTGGTCAGAATTTAAATGGATGGCGGCCAAAGTATCTGGCATCAAGGTCAGTAAAATTGCCTTTATTGGTCTGCTGTTGGGTCTACCGGTGGTCGGTCAGGTCACGGGTGCCTACCTGGTCGCCAAGCTGTTACTGAATGCCAAAGCCACCTGGTTTGAAAAAGAATCAGCGCTGTATCGCAAACTACAGGCCTACTGGGCCAGCAAGCAAAAACCGTAGCCATAAAAAAAGCCCCTTTGTGGTAATGCCAGTCAGTTAAGCAAATTTTAGTAAAATGTAGTAAAAATGAGTGTATGTAAATACGCTCATTTTTTTATGTCTTTATCTGAACATTTAGAATCCACTCTTGAACATGCTCTCCCATCA
>NZ_VPBA01000050.1:0-15413 GCF_013418945.1 Acinetobacter sp. YH12112
GTATTCTGATGTGACAAAACCTGAATCCTGGTCGTTAAAGTGTTTGTTTACACTCATATTTTAACTGTTAGGACTCAGGTTTTTTTATTTAAAGCAAACTATGGGACAGCAGTGATCCGGAGATGCGTTTTATAAATATATGGTTCTGATCTTGCAGTGTTTACCAGCCCAAGGCCTGTTGCTGCTTTTTGATCAGTTCCTGAATGCCCTGCTCGGCCATTTCCAGCATGGCATTACATTGCAGACGGGTAAATGGTTTATCTTCAGCAGTGCCCTGAATTTCAATAAATTCACCGGCCTGGGTCATCACTACATTCAGGTCAGTCTGGCAGTTTGAATCTTCTTCATAGCACAGGTCCAGCAATACTTCGTCCTGATACATACCCACAGAAATAGCAGCGACCAGACCTTTTAACGGGTCCTGTTTAATTTTTTTGCTTTCCAGCAGCACATTCATGGCATCGACCAGCGCCACCGCTGCACCGGTAATTGCGGCAGTACGGGTACCGCCATCGGCCTGAATTACATCACAGTCAATGGTAATGGTATTTTCACCGAGTTTTTTCAGATCGACCATGGCACGCAGACTGCGGCCAATTAAACGCTGGATTTCCTGAGTACGGCCGCTCTGTTTACCCCGTGCCGCTTCACGGTCACTACGCGTATGGGTAGAACGTGGCAACATGCCATATTCTGCAGTTACCCAGCCCTGGCCTTTGCCTTTTAAAAAGCGCGGTACCGAGTTATCAATACTGGCAGTACACAGCACTTTGGTATGACCAAATTCAACCAAGACAGAACCTTCCGCATAACGTGTGTAATTACGGGTAATTTTGACATCACGCAATTGATCTAGGGTACGTTGGTCGATACGCATAAGTTGTCCTTATTTTGACTCAAATAAATTGTCGGCCAGTATAGCAGATGCAAGCGCACAGGTTTTGTCCCCGGGTCGGCTTTTACACAATCTCGCCACAGAAAAGCGGGCCCTACACAGCCAATGCAACAGCATGGCTGCTGCCCGGACCGATTCTGCTCTATAATAGCCACAGAGATGAATTTTTAAACAGTATCAGGGATGTGACATGTCGATTCGGGAAGAACGTAAGCAGCAAAGTCGTCAGGCCATTTTAGATGCGGCCCTGACCTTAAGTACTGCCGAGCGCTCTTTTAGCAGCATCAGCTTAAGGGAGATTTCCCGCCATGTCGGGCTGGTGCCAACGGCGTTCTACCGGCATTTTCAGGATATGGATGAACTCGGTGCAGAACTGGTCGATCAGGTGGCGCTGCATTTAAAAAGCATTCTGCATCAGCTGGGTCAGGCCTATTTATATCTGCCCAATGCCAAAACCCGCACCAGCGTTGAACTGTTTTTTCAGGCAGTCGATCAGCATCCGCAGCAATGGATTTTTCTAATTGCCGAACGTTGGGGCGGCTCGGCCACGGTACGTCAGGCCATTGCCCGGGAAATCGAGTTTTTAATTGATGATTTTGCCAACGACCTGAAACGGGTAGAAAGCGTGCAGCATTTTGAACATCCGGAAGATTTTAAAGTACTGGCCAATATTTTAATTAACCTGTCCTTTAACTGGGCCATGAGCTGGATTGGCCTCAGTCGCCAGTTTGAAGGTGAGGCCCTAAGCCAGCAGCAGCAACAGTTTACCAAGCAGACCATTATCCAGGTGCAATTGCTGTTTCGTGGTATTAGCCATTGGGAGCGACCAAACATCACAATGCATGAAACCGCAGCACTAAAAAACCCGCTTTAAACAGCGGGTTTTTAACATCATGTTGGGCTTTTATTTGGCTTTACGTTCTTTATCGACCAGGTAGTTCACCACCTGAATCACTTTGCCGTTATCGCCCGACACCACATATTTACCATTGACCACCACTGCCGGCACACCGGTCAACTGGTATTGGCGCGCCAGTTTATTGGCCTGTGCCACTTTAGAGGTAATCGCAAAAGAGTTAAACATGCTGTTGAACTTGGCTTCAGGAATACCGTATTTGACAAAGAATTTGGCCTGGGATTTCTGGTCAAAAATCTGCTGGCCTTTGTCATGAATGGCATGGAATAACGGCAAGTGGGTACGTTTACGGACGCCCAGTGCTTCCGACACATAATAGCCGCGCGCATTCATTTCCCAGACCTGGTTCATGGCAGCCGGAGTACGCACAAAGTTCACATCTTTTGGCAGCTTACGCAGCCAGGCTTGCATATGCGGCTCCAAGGTAAAGCAGTGGCCACAGCCATACCAGAAGAATTCACGGACTTCAATTTTACCCGGCACATCGACTTTGCCCGGATTGGCCAGTACGCGATAGTCTTGGCCTTCAACAAAATTGGCCGCCCATGCGCCACCTGAAATTGCAAACATTGCGGTTGCAAGGCTACCCAAAAGAAACTTTTTCATTGAACTTATTGTCCTCATAAATCGTTATGATTAGCTTATGCGAACACTATAAATCAATTATGCCGTTTTCGTTTTGCTTCTGTGAACTTTTTTACGGCTTTTATCGCTTTTTCCAGAATAAACGCTACACTAAACAGCATAGACTTTTTGAAATCATAATAACTTGATTGAGGTGACACCAATGTCGCAACTGAATGTTGATCCGCAAGAAATTGCCAAATTTGAAGCATTCGCAGCTATATGGTGGGATCAGCATTCTGAGTTCCGCCCTTTGCATCAAATTAACCCGCTCCGTTTAAACTGGATTGATGAACATTCAGGCGGACTGGCTGGCAAAAAAGTGCTGGATGTCGGTTGTGGCGGCGGCATTCTTTCGGAAAGCATGGCGCGCCGTGGTGCCGATGTACTCGGGATTGATATGGGCGAGGCGCCGCTGAATGTGGCACGTTTACATGCCCAGCAGGAAGGCGTCGAAAATATTGAATATCGCCAGATTCCAGTTGAGCAACTGGCAGAAGAACAGGCTGGCCAGTACGATGTGGTGACCTGTATGGAAATGCTGGAGCATGTACCCGATCCGGCCTCAATTATTCAGGCCTGCCAGAAGCTGGTCAAACCGGGCGGCCATGTGTTCTTCTCGACCATTAACCGTAATCCGAAAGCCTATTTATTTGCGATTATTGGCGCGGAATATGTGCTGCGTATGCTGGCCAAAGGCACGCATGATTATCATAAATTTATCAAGCCGTCCGAACTGGCACACGATATTCGCAATGCCGGCCTGAAACTGAAAGATATGACCGGTTTGCACTATAACCCACTGACCAAACGCTACTGGCTGGCGCCCAATGTTGATGTCAACTATATGGTGCATACCCTGAATGAAGGTGGCCAATGAAAGCGGTTTTATTTGACCTCGACGGCACCTTAATTGATACCGCGGCCGACTTTATCCGTATTATTCAGGACATGTGCCGCGATAAAGGCTGTGACATTGTCGCCGCCGAGCAGATTCGCACCCAGGTCTCTGAAGGCGCACGCGCCATGGTCAAGCTGGTATATCCGGAGCTGGAAGTGGAAGACCCGGTCTTTTTAGGCCATCGCCAGCGCTTTTTAGACCTTTACGGCGCCGATATTGCGGTAGAAACCGACCTGTTTGAAGGCATGTATCCACTGCTAGAGCAGCTGGAACAGCAGCAAATTCCCTGGGGTATTGTCACCAACAAGCCACGCTGGCTCAGTGAAGCGCTGTTAAAAGCCCTGAACCTGACCGAACGCTGTGCGGTACTGGTCTGCCCGGAAGATGTCAGCAAGACCAAACCCGATCCGGAACCGATGTATCTGGCCGCAGCACAGCTGGGACTGGAACCGCAGCAGTGTGTTTATGTCGGCGATCATCCACGTGATATTGATGCCGGACGCAATGCCAGCATGTACACCATTCTGGCGGCTTATGGCTATTTACCCTTACAACACAAAGATGACTTAACAGCCTGGCAGGCAGACTGTATAGTGAATAATGTCACAGAATTACATCAGGTCTTGCACCAGATGCTGTCACAGCAACAACAACATTCAATCACTTCATAATTACAGCAAAAAACGGAGGTCGATCATGAAATATTCAGAATATCAACCTCGCCCTGATCTGCTCAAAGATCGCGTGATCCTGATTACAGGTGCGGGCGACGGTATTGGACGTGCAGCCGCGATCAGCTTTGCACTGCACGGCGCAACCGTTGTCCTGCATGGTCGCACCCTGAATAAACTGGAAGTCATCTATGATGAAATTGAAGGTTTAGGCGCGCCGCAGCCAGCCATTCTTCCGCTCCAGCTGTCCAGTGCGTCATCGCGTGATTATGAATTGCTGGTCGATACGCTCGACAAGCAGTTTGGCCGTCTGGATGGCATTTTGCACAATGCCGGCATTCTGGGTGAACGGACCGAACTGGTGCATTATCCGGCTGATGTCTGGGATGATGTGATGGCCGTCAACCTGCGGGCACCCTTTGTCATGACCCAGGAACTGCTGCCTTTACTGGAAAAATCGGCACATGCTTCGGTGGTATTTGCCAGTTCGGGCGTCGGTCGTGAAGTACGTGAGCGTTGGGGCGCCTATTCGGTGTCTAAAATTGCCATTGAAGCGGTCAGCAAACTGTTTGCCCAGGAAAATGTACATCCGAATATCCGTTATAACTGCATTAATCCGGGCGCGACCCGCACCGCCATGCGCGCCAAGGCCTATCCGGATGAAGACCCGAAAACCTTGCCGACACCGGAATCAATCATGCCAGCCTATTTATATTTAATGGGCGATGACAGTCTGCACATGAACGGCCAGAGTATTGATGCACAGGACTAATGCCCTCGCTGTGTCCATGAAGGAAGCCCTGTGCTTCCTTTTTTATGCCCATCCATAAAGCTGTAATTGCTCCCACTTTGCGTAAATATACCGGTTTGGGCTTAAGTCGGCTTGAATTTCAGCAAAATTTGCCGATACTAAAGCCCTGTTTCTGATTATCCCGAGATGCCCATGTCTGACTTTAGCAATATCACAGTAACGACCCATGAAGATGGCATGGTGTCTTTATTGATTAATGGTCAAGCCATTTCTGAAAAATACGGCATGAAATTTGAAGCCAGTATTCTCGATGAACTACAGGCACTCGAGACCGGGCAAAACCTGAAACTGTTTGACCAGTTTATCTTTTCGCATACCGATCTGAACTTTGAACATCACTACAGCTATATCACCGGTATTTATAAACAGGCCGAGGACTATGCCGTCTATAAAAACTTTGTCTACCGGATTCTGGTCGATGGCCAAGCCCCGGTCGAGCATGTGATTACCAAACAGGGCCAGCCAATGAGCGCCGAAGATGTACGCGAATTTATTCAGGCGCATATCCAGAAGTCACTGACCGACTATACCGACCTGAAATATGCCTACTAAGCACATGCTTGAATCCAGGACCTGCGGGTCCTTTTTTATGCGCTGCTAAATTTTATACACTACCAGACCATAAATCGTATTTTTAAATCATTTTTATAAAATTATTCGGTTTTTCAAATTGAAACATCCGGCCTATACTGCTACTCAACCGCAATGAATCAATGAAAGGAGCAGCACATGGCCGACCAGCAACGTAAAAATGACATTATCCGTTCCATTGAACACTTACAACTGCCCGCCAGCTTATTGGCTGTACTTGAAGATGGCCAGCAGGCCGAATGTCTGGCCCATGCCATCGACTCCTTGCAGGACTTAAGCCAGCAATGGAACTGACTGCGGGCAGAATCCCGGCAATACGGGCTAGGCTTTTTGCGCCCAATGTTGTATAACCAGTTCACGTGACAACAGATAAGTCTTTCATCATCTGTTACTTTTCCAGCATAATATCCAAAATATCTCTGCTTTCGATAAAGAATTAACGATCTTTCTTCACAGTTTCTCTGCATTTTTTTCGTACAGTAAGACACAGTGAAATAAAAGACGATAAACGAGGTTTTTTCACATGAAAAAGATAGTGACAGTTATGGCGATCTCTTTCAGTGCGTTGCTGGCCAGCGGGATCACTGCGGCTGCACCTCAGTTTGACAATCCGGGACGCGGCTATGAACAGTCACGTCAGCACGGTCAGGGCAAAAAACATCGTGAATATCGTGAATCGAAAGAGGTTTATGAAAAACGCCGCCAGCGTGAAGAACGTGGCTATCAGCGTTTACAGCAGCATAAATGGCAAACCGGTTATGTGATGCCGCAGCATTATCGTGGCAATGGCTACAAAGTCGAATATAAAGAGCATAACCTGCCTAAACCGGACCGTAAGCAGCAATGGTATAAGGTCAATAATGACTATATTCTGGTCAATGCCGATACCCACAGTATTCTTAAAATCCTGTCTTTCTAAGCTGCACTCCGACAGTTTCAGTCCCACTCCTCGGTCGCCCAAACATCGGTTTGGGCTTTTTTATATCGGCAATTCTTTAAGCTGCTATTTTGGCTGTAGGGCAGATGCTAGCCGGCTTTCAGGCTCTCCGCTTTTTCTTCATGATTTTCACAATTCATCTCAATTGCTCTCATCCTTTATCTCAACTTTCTGGTTAATTTGGACGTATTCCAGAGATATACAGTTTGACTCAAAGGTGAGCGTCATGAAAAAAGTATTAACCACCATTGCCCTGTCTTTAAGTGCGTTTATGGCTACTACAGCCATGGCTGCGCCTGATCATCGTGATCATGACCGTCGTGCGGCAACCCACTACAAACATCAGGACAGCCGTTGGGACCGTGATCATAAACGTCCGGTTGTGCGCGTAAATCCGAGCCGTGACTGGCGCGTGGGCCAGACCTTACCGCGTGCCTATGACCAGTCCCGTTATAAAGTCAGTGACCGCGAAGCGCGTCGTTTACCAAACACCGGCCGTTATCAGCAGTGGTACAAAATTAATGGCGATTACGTGATGATCAACGAACGTACCAACCGGATTATTCGCATTATGGGCTAAGGGTTTCGTCTCATTTTCCCTTCCCTCTTTACACCTGAACCACCCCGTTCAGGTGTTTTTTTATTTTTTCAGCTTACGCCCCGGTATTTTTTGATTAGAATCCGCTATAAGACTTTTGCTTGATTGAGACCGGCATGCACCTGAATTCTACCGAAACATCACACAGCACAACTTTGCAATATGTGCACTGGTTTCGACATTCTGCGCCTTATATCAATGCCCATCGCAATAAAACCTTTGTGCTGATGTTTGATGGTGAAGCGGTCCTGCATGACAATTTCCAGCATATTATTCATGATATTGCCCTGCTGCATTCGCTGGGTATCCGGCTGGTGCTGGTGCATGGTGCCCGTCCGCAGATTAACCAGAATTTACAGGCCAGCCAGATCGACACCCCGTTTCATCAGCAACGGCGCATTACCACCCGCGAATCGTTAAGCTGTGTCATGAATGCAGTCGGTTCAATTCGCCTGCAGATTGAAGCCCTGCTGTCGATGGGACTGGCCAACTCGCCGATGTACGGCGCCCGCATTGATGTGGTCTCAGGTAATTTTATTACCGCCAAACCCTATGGTATTCGCGATGGAGTCGATTTCCAGCTGACTGGCGAAGTGCGCAGTGTCGATACCGATGCCATTCAGCGTCATCTGAACAATCATAATATTGTCGTGCTCGGCCCGACCGGCTATTCCACAACGGGCGAAGTGTTTAATTTACTGGCTGAAGAAGTCGCCACCAAAACCGCAATTCGCCTGCAAGCCGACAAACTGATTTTCTTGGGCAAACAGCAGGGTTTACTGAATGAACAGGGTCAGCTGCAACGTGAAATCCGCCCATCCCAGCTCAATCATTATATTGGTCTGTATCAGGCCAGCCAGCCGGAAATGGCCCTGCATTTACGCGGCGCACAGGATGCTGCCACTCAGGGCGTCAATCGCGTACATCTGATTTCCTATGCCTCTGATGGCGCACTACTGGAAGAGCTGTTTACCCGCGATGGTGCCGGTACCATGATTACCGATGCCCATTATGAAGAAGTGCGCACCGCCAATATTCAGGATGTCGGCGGTCTCATCAGCCTGCTGCGCCCGCTGGAAGAAGAAGGTGTGCTGGTCTACCGTTCGCGGGAACGGCTGGAAAATGAAATTGAACAGTTTGCGGTGATTGAACGTGATGGCACCATTCTGGCCTGTGCGGCGCTGTATCCGCTACCGGTCAGCGACAATGAACTGCGCTCGGCGGAAATTGCCTGCGTGGCGGTACATCCGGCCTATCGTAAATCCAATCGTGGCAGCCAGATTCTGCATTATCTGGAAGATAAAGCCCGTAGCCTTGGTATTCAGCAGCTGTTTATTCTGACCACCCGTACTGCGCACTGGTTTCTGGAACAGGGCTTTGAGCCGGCCAGTGTCGATGACTTACCCAATGCCCGCCAAGCCTTATACAACTACCAGCGTAATTCACTGGTCTGTAAAAAGTCACTCACCTGATCTGTTCAAGGCCGGCTTTAGCTCAATTTGACATATGCTTATCTGCAGCCGGCCCAATTCTGCTGCATCTTACATTAGCAGGAATGGGCATAAGCTTATTCCTGCGCCTTCAATTTAATAAAAATATTTTAAATACAACAATTTAACACTTAAGCTTTTAATAGATTATCTATTTTATAAATCAGATTTATGCATAAGATTTGCACATCTTTATTTATCTTTTTTCCTGATTAGAAATTCCTGATTTGTTATTTTTTTCGAAAAAGAAAAATCTTTAAGGTAGCTCTCATTCTCCACTTTTGAATTTTTTTAATTTCCGAGAGCAGGTATTTTCATGAGCAGCCTACGCCGTATTTTTTCAACTCAAAGCGCTATTTTATCTGCCGTGGTGGCGGGTGCCATGTTCATGACTGCCTGTAGCAGCCCCAAAGACGCGGACAACATTACCCTGAATATTGGTTTCCAGAAATACGGCATTTTACCAATTGTCAAAGAACGCGGTGAACTGGAACAGGCCTTAAAAGCCCAGGGTGTACAGGTGAAATGGGTAGAATTTCCAGCCGGCCCGCAATTATTGGAAGGTTTAAATGTCGGCAGTGTGGCCTTTGGGGAAGCCGGCGAAGCACCGCCCATTTTTGCGCAGGCAGCCAATTCCAAACTGGTTTATGTGGCCAACCAGCCTAAAGCGCCGCTAGCTGAGGCCTTAATTGTGCCTAAAGACTCGGCCATTCAGTCGGTGCAGGATTTAAAAGGCAAACGCATTGCCCTGAACAAAGGCTCCAATGTGCATTATCTGCTGCTGAAGCTGTTAGCAGCCAACCAGCTTAGCCTGCACGATATTCAAGTGGTGTATTTACCCCCATCCGATGCCCGCGCAGCCTTTGAACGTGGTTCGGTGGATGCCTGGGTGATCTGGGACCCATTCTTTGCCGCAGCCGAACATCAGATTGGCGCACGGGTCATTGCCACCGGCGAAAATCTGGTCAGCAACCATCAGTTCTATCTGGCGGATCGTCAGTTTGCCGAGCAGCATCCGCAGGTTCTAGACACCGTGGTGCAAAGCTTGAACAGCACCACACAATGGGTGGTCCAGCATCAGGATGAAGCGGCTCAACTGCTGCAAAAACCGACCGGCCTGGATGTCGAGGTCTTAAAAACTTCAATTTCCCGTATGGGCTTTGGCGTACAGGCCATCTCTAGTGACGTGGCCAAAGAACAGCAATATGTAGCTGATGCCTTTTATCAGCAAAAGCTGATTCCACAGCAAATTCAGATTCAGGCGGCCCTGCTGAATACGCAGTCGACACAACAAGAATGAGGAATAAAAGATGCGTAAATTAACAACCTGGGCGCTGCTGGGCATTTCCACGCTGGGACTGGGTCTCAGCGGCTGCAAGAAACCGGAAGCCCACAAGGCGGTAACAGACAACAACTCAACTGAACAGGCGGTGAAAACCATTTCTATTGGCTACCAGAAATCTTCCTTAAATTTACTGGTGGCACGTGATGAAAAACTGCTGGAACAGCAGTTCCCACAGGCCAAAATTGAATGGAAAGAATTTCCGGCCGGACCGCAAATGCTGGAAGCCCTGGCCGTTGGTGCAGTCGATTATGGTTCAGTGGGGAATACCCCGCCCATTTTTGCCCAGGCGGCTGGCAAGGAGCTGAACTATGTCGGCTATGAAGTCTATGCCGACCATTCACTGGCCTTAGTGGTACCACAGCAAAGTGCCATACAGACCCTGCAGGATTTAAAAGGCAAACGTATTGCCCTGCAAAAAGGCTCCAATGCCCACGAATTTCTGGCCAAAGTGCTGGCCAAAGCCAACTTGAACTGGTCGGATATTCAGCCAATCTGGCTGCCACCGGCCGATGCACGTGCCGCCTTTGACAAGCAGTCGATTGATGCCTGGGCCATCTGGGACCCGTTCCTGTCTGCGGCTGAACTGCATGGACAGGCCCGCCCGCTGATCAAGACCGGTGAGTTTGACCAGACCTATTCGTTTTATGTGGCCAATCCCAAATTTATTGCCGCACATCCACAGGCCACCACCGGCTTTCTGACGGCCCTGAATGCCGCGGATCAGTGGATTGTTAAACACCAGTCTCAGGCCCTAGAAATTTATCAGAAAAATACCGGCCTGGACCCGGCGGTCGCCAAAAACGCCTTTGACCGCCGCCTGAAACCATCACCGATTCAAAGCTTAAATCCGACGGTCATTCAGGCTCAGCAGAAAATTGCTGACCAGTTCTATCAGCTCAAGCTGATTCCAAAACCGATTGAGGTCCAGCCCATTGTCTGGACGGCTCCAACTGCAGATTGATGACCGAGTAATCCCATTGAAATAAAGGACGATAATATGAAAATTTTCTGGTTTATTCCCACCCATGGTGACAGCCGCTATTTAGGTACCAGCAAAGGTGGCCGTCAGGTCGATCATGCCTATATGAAACAGATTGCAGTGGCAGTGGACAATTTAGGTTATGAAGGTGTGCTGATTCCAACCGGCCGTTCTTGCGAAGATCCGTGGATTACTGCAGCCAGTTTAATTGATGCGACCCAGAATCTGAAATTTCTGGTGGCCTTGCGTCCAGGCGTGACCACACCAGCCTTAGCAGCGCGTATGGCGGCGACGTTTGACCGTTTATCTGGCGGCCGGGTGTTACTGAATCTGGTCACGGGCGGTGATGAACAGGAACTGAAAGGTGATGGTGTCTATGAAGATCATGCCACGCGTTATCAAACGGCTGCGGAATACACCACCATCTGGCGTGAAATTTTAACCCGCTCGCATACAGGTGAATCGTTCAGCTTCCACGGCGAACGTTTACAGGTCGATGAAGCCAAGCTGCTCTATCCACCAGTCCAGCAACCATATCCACCGCTCTGGTTTGGTGGCTCTTCCGATGCAGCCATTGAGCTGGCCACCGATCAGGTCGACACCTATTTAACCTGGGGCGAACCGCCGGCAGCAGTAAAAGAAAAAATTGAAACGGTACGTGCCAAAGCCGCGGCCAAAGGCCGCAGTCTAAACTATGGCATCCGTCTGCATGTGATTGTACGTGAAACCAATAAAGAAGCCTGGCAAGCAGCCAACGCGCTGATCCAGTATGTCGATGATGCCACCATTGCCGCAGCACAGGCCAAGTTTAAAGCGATGGATTCCGTCGGTCAGCGCCGTATGGCTGAACTGCACAATGGCGATCGCAGCAAACTGGAAGTCTCCCCAAATCTTTGGGCAGGCGTAGGCCTGGTACGTGGTGGAGCCGGTACGGCACTGGTCGGTGACCCTGAAACAGTGGCGGCCCGTATTCAGGAATATGCCGACCTGGGTATTAGCACCTTTATTTTCTCCGGCTATCCGCATCTGGAAGAATCCATCCGTTTTGCCGAACTGGTGTTCCCGCTGTTGCCGCTGGAAACCCGCAAGAAACTGGCACAACCGAATTTGACCGGTCCTTTTGGGGAAATTGTTGCGAATAACTATGTCGCCGCAGACAGCCAGGCGAGCAAACAGCTGAAGGAGCCGGCCTGATGAGTAAAACCATTTCCCTGGAGCAGCTGGCAGAGGCCAAAGTTTCACGTGGAACATCATTTGGGCAGCGGGTGCTGCCCTGGCTGGTGCCATTATTACTGATTGCTTTCTGGCAACTGGCCTCAAGTACCGGCCTGCTGGAAAGCCGGATTTTACCGGCACCAACGGCAGTGGTTAGTGCCTTCTGGGGCTTACTGGTCAGTGGCGAGCTGTGGCAGCACGTTCAGGTCAGTGCCGGACGTGCCCTCCTCGGCTTGTTGATTGGCGGTGGTTTGGGCCTGCTGCTTGGCCTGTTAAATGGCTCCTCCAAAACCGCCTCGACCCTGCTGGATACCACCTTGCAGATGATTCGTAATATTCCGGCTTTGGCGCTGATTCCGCTGGTGATTCTCTGGTTCGGGATTGATGAAACAGCCAAATTATTTCTGGTTGCGATTGGCGTGTTCTTTCCCATTTACATTAATACCTATCATGGCATTCGCTCGGTCGATCCACAGCTGATTGAAATGGGCAAAAGCTACGGCCTGAGCCGCTGGCAACTGTATAAGGAAATTATCTTGCCGGGTGCAATGCCTTCAATTCTGGTTGGACTGCGCTTTTCTTTAGGTCTGGTCTGGGTGCTGCTAATTGTCGCCGAAACCATCTCCGCCCAGTCCGGGATTGGTTATATGACTATGAACGCGCGTGAGTTTTTACAGACCGATATCGTGCTGGTTGGCATCCTGCTGTATGCCCTGCTGGGTAAACTGGCCGACGTACTGGCCGTGGCTTTGGAACGCTATTTACTGCGCTGGCATGCCGGCTACCAGAAATAAGGAGTGAGCGAAGATGAGTAATTTAATTGCTGGCTTGCATGCCGAGCACAGCAGCCCGAAACTGCGCAGCAATCCGGATATTCAGCCGCAGGCGGTGGCAGGTGCGGAAATCCTGATTGAACAGTTACACAAGTTTTATGGTTCGGTGAAGGTGCTGCAAGACCTGGATCTGCATATTCAGCCGGGCGAATTTCTGGCCATTGTCGGACGCAGTGGCTGTGGCAAAAGCACCCTGCTGCGTTTAATTGCCGATCTGGAAAAACCAAGCTACGGCGAAATCAAATTTAAGTCGGCACGGCATATCCGCGAAGGCATTACCTCGGATGATATCCGGGTGATGTTTCAGGACCCGCGTCTGCTGCCATGGCGCAGCATCGAGCAGAATGTACAGCTTGGTCTGGGCAAAGACCAGTACGCACATGCCAGCGCCCTGCTGGAAAAAGTCGGTCTGAAAGACAAAGCCGGGCTATGGCCCTCGCAACTGTCTGGCGGTCAACGACAACGTACCGCGTTGGTACGTGCCCTGTCGCATCAACCGCGGATTTTATTGCTGGATGAACCTTTAGGTGCACTGGATGCCCTGACCCGTCTGGAAATGCAGAAGCTGATTGAACGGCTCTGGACCGAACAGGGCTTTACTGCCATTTTAGTCACCCATGATGTCAGTGAAGCGGTACAGCTGGCCGACCGGATTATTCTGCTCGATCGTGGTCATATTGCCAAAACCTTTCAGGTCAATTTACCGCGCCCGCGGCAAAAAAGTATTGCCTTTGCCGAACTGGAGCAGCAGGTGCTAGATGCAGTCTTGGCCACATGAGGATTAATTTTGGTCTGAGCCTGCCCCCGCAGCTTTACCCTTAAATTCCGGCTCAATTTAAGGGTAAAACTTCATCTCGGTTTATGAAACTTTTGTGACATAGGCCCGAATAGATGCAGGATTATTTCTATAAACTATGTCTTATATTTTGATTTAAAATAAAAGAATAAAAAATCTTTGAAATCAAGCCTTCAGTTATATTTTTTACCAGACTCAAAAAGTGTGCTTTATAGGGCTTAAATTTAACAATCCTGGGGAAATTATTAGTTAATCTACAAAATTCTGCTGCATTTATCATAATTTGCAATAGACGAGGATGCACAAAACTGATGATTTGACGTACAATTCGTGATTCCCCCTTTTCATTGTTTTTTAATTGCTAATGGAACAAAAAAAGAGTACTCAAAAACGACATCAGTTGCTGAACGCAGCACTCGACGTATTTTCCTTATACGGTTTTAATGGGGCGAGCTTAGATGAAATCGCTCAGATTGCAGAAATGCATAAGTCGAATATTTTCTATTACTATGAAAATAAAGAAGCGTTATATGTAGAAGTGCTGACCACTGTATTACAGAAATGGCTGGCGCCACTGCAAATGCTGGAAGCCGAGCTTGAACCTGAAGAAGCGATCACCAACTACTTATTGCAAAAGATTGAAGTGTCTCGCACCCAGCCAAAAGCTTCACGCCTGTTTGCGCTGGAAGTGATTCAGGGTGCCCCGCATATTCTGGAAATCCTGAAAGGTCCGCTGAAAAAACTGGTCAAGCGTAAAGCCAAAGTCATCAGCAACTGGCAGGAACAAGGCAAAATCTCCAAAGATATTGACCCTGAACTGCTGATTCTGAATATTTGGGCCCTGACCCAGAACTATGCAGACTTCGCGACGCAAATGGAAATGGTCACCGGCAAAACCCTGCGCAACCGCAGCATGCAGCAGCGCATTATCCAGCATACCGTGCATCTGATGCTTTATGGTATTGTGCCGCGTCCAGAACTGAATACCGCACCTCCCTCAGAATCAATCGACGATTGAGCATGATTTTGGCATACGACCATAGTTTGCTATGGTCGCCGAACTAAAAACCACTCTGCTGATATAACGACAATAATTTTTTCGCCCCCAGCAACAGATTTTCTTCCCAGTCCAGATGTGCCGTATCGTTGGCGCCATCGGTAATATATTTGACGGAAATCAGCCGTACATCCAGTTTTTTACAGACTTTGGCCAGCGCATAGCCTTCCATATCCACCAGATTACAGGCCACTTTCGGTGTACCAGTTTCAAAGCTGTCACCGGTGCCACAAATACCAGCCGGTAAATGGGAAAAATGCTGCGGCAAATGAATTTCCGCCGGATGATCGTCATCCATGGGCGTCACTCCGACCTGAAAACCCAACGGCGATACATCCATATCACGCTGTACAAACTGGGTCACTTCCACCAGCTCATGCGCATTAAAATAGGAGCTGCCGGCCGTACCTAAATTTAACAGGGTTTTACAGCCAGTTTTCTGAATTACCTCAAAGGCTTTAAAGGCAGCATTAATCTTGCCAATACCACTATAATGCACCTCGATGCCAGCCTGTTCAAACAGACCTTTGGATTCACTCGGCAATGCCATAATTAAGGCCAGATCCGACATTATTGCTTCTCTACCGCAGTTGCTGGGAGCCACATTAGAAAGCAAAAGGCAGAAAATTGACATCCTCACCCACCTGAAAGGAGGGTGATTCCTACTGCTAGACGCTTATGCCCAAGCGCAAGTATGTTCTTGGCGGAGTTTAAATCGCGTTGATTTACACTTCCGCATTCACATTCCCATACT